>JAYUGZ010000084.1:0-15272 GCA_043767465.1 Cyanobacteriota bacterium | reverse complement strand
ACATTTTTTAGGGGTTTGGTAATCTTTTTGTCCCGCATCCGAATTTCGCCGATCGGAGCTGGAGACAGCCCGGAAACCATTCTTAAAATAGATGTTTTACCACAGCCGCTCGGCCCCACAAATGATACAAATTCTCCTTGGGCGATCGACAGCGAAATTTCGTCAATGATCCGTCTCGGTTGACCATCAACTCGGTACTCTAAACCCACGCGATCGAATTCCAAAAGTACGGGTTCTTTCGTTTCGACATCCTCTGTTGACATTGTATGTTGTACCATAAGTAGTCTACCTCCTTTCTTGAGCAAGCGAGCAGTAGTATTCTGTATACAGAAAAATATCAAAATTTGATATCTTTTATTTATTATTGATATATTTGAATTTATCTGTATCGGAAAATACAAAGTTTTGCCAACTTTCAAGCAACCTGAACAAAGTTATTAAGTGTTGGTGCAAATCAAGTTATCTCAAGTGAATTTATTGATAAAAACTAAAAAATGTGTTGCTATATACAGTATTTT
This sequence comes from Cyanobacteriota bacterium, assembly GCA_043767465.1. Lineage (GTDB taxonomy): Bacteria > Cyanobacteriota > Cyanobacteriia > Cyanobacteriales > Microcoleaceae > Microcoleus. Next base: position 14,754 of record JAYUGZ010000084.1, on the reverse strand, counting down.
CAAAAATAAGAGTATACCGTATACAAAAATCCCAGCGCTGCTTAAATTTGATGCGATATCCGCAGAGATTGGCAACCGTATTTGTTGCGCTTGCATGGGTTTTTGCTTTGGTTTGTTGTCCAAATAGCAAGCTTTTTTTCATGAAAAATACGGCTCTCCAGAACTTATGGTGATAATTTTATCTAATGTAAGAAACAAGCTAATACGCGATTTCTAAAATTATCAAAGTTAGAAAAGCCATACCCTTGTCGCATAATCAACTTAATTTTATTGTTAATTCCTTCCATCACTCCACTGGTTGTGCGGTGAACAAAGTAGTTGCAAATACCCTCAAAATGATTCTCAATTGTTGACGCAGATTCTCTAAAAAATAATTGTGCATGATTCAGCCATTTTTTGAATTTTTCCTGCCCTTTTTTGACAGTTAAATTAGTTTCATATATTTTTCTAAAATCTTCCTTCATCTGATACGCAATTCTCAAACATTCTGATTTTTTCAATGTCAATTCTAATCTATCAAGCTGCTCTGGATTAAGATTTTCCCCATTACTTAATAATAAATATTTACTACATCTATCTGTAATGCCTGCTGCTCTACGTAATTTATTTAAATCTCGATTTACCACTTTCATAACATGAAAACGGTCAATGACAATTTGGGCATTTGGGAATACTTGTTTGATAACTTTAGGGAATCCTCCCCACATATCAACACTCACTTCTTCAACTTCTTCACGAACTTCAATCGGTTGCTCCATAAGGACTTCAATGATTTCCTCCTGACGGTGAGAGTCAATCATTTCAATCAAATTACCTTCAGAAATATCACTGATAACCGTCACAAACTTTCCTTGACGTTTCCGCATACTTATTTCATCCAGAGAGATTCGCTTCGTTGGCTTCCAAGTTGTTTTTTTTTAGCTTAATTACCTGATCGAATATTCCTTTTATTTCGTCATAACTCAGTTGTTCTTCTCGCCCAATCTGTTCTATATTCGATTGTTGAACGCGCTCATAAATATTTTGTTCGTATCGTTGAGTATGCCTTTTTTTTGTTTCCAAAAAATGTATCTTTTCTGTGGGATATCGTTGGCAATTAGGACAGTAAAACTGCCGTCGTGGGATTTTTAAATAAACAGGACGACCAAAGACTGGCAAATCTCTTACTAAGATTGATCGATTCTGATGCAGTTGTTCGGTATAATTTTGACAGTGATGACAAACCATACCTTCTCCTACAATCCTCAGTCCTAATAAAATTTTTCCCTCAATTTGAGTACAACTTTCAACCTTGACTCCAGGCAAATCTAATATATAGTCCAAATAAAAGTCCATAATAGTAAATGTATTTTTTGTTACATTATACACCACAAAGTCTGGAGAGCCAAAAATACTTGGTTAGTACGATCGCTATCTCTAATGCTAATTGCACTTCCAGTCATCCTGAGTAGCTGTCAATCCCAACAGCCGAATGCCGGAACTACCTCAGCAGCGCCCGGAGGAACAGCCACAACAGCGGCTGACACCGCGCAGAAACGCAGCATCAAAGTCAATCCCTCTTGGCTGCTACAAGGCGATAATGCACCGCTAACCATCGCCATTGACAAAGGCTATTTTTCAACAGAAGGATTGGATGTCAAAATCGAGCGGGGCTACGGTTCCTCAGACACCATCACCAAAGTTGCAGCCGGTCAGTTCGAGCTCGGATTTGGCGACATTTACTCGATGATGGAGTTCAACGCCAAGAATCCCAACGATCCAGTAGTAGCAGTTGCAGTGCCTTATAATCGATCGGCTTTTTCCATTGTCAGCCTCAAGTCGAGCAACATTGCAGATCCTAAAGGATTGACAGGCAAAAAGCTAGGAGCTCCAGCAGGAGATGCACCGCGCAAACTGTGGCCAGTATTTGCCGAAAAAGTCGGCGTGCAGCCCGACAGCGTAGAGTGGACTACAATGGAACCAAAGCTGCGGGAAACATTACTAATTAAAGGCGATATCGATGCAGTGAGCGGATTTGCCACAACCATCATCCCGGCATTAGAAAAAGCAGGCAAAAAGCCCGAAGATATAAACGTCTTCTACTATAATGAAAACGGTCTAGATTTGTACGGAAATGCGATCGTGGTTAAAAAAGCGTTTCTCGACAAGAATCCTGAAGTAGTCAAAGGATTTTTGAGAGCGTATTTTAAAGGACTTCAAGACACATTAAAAGATCCAGTAGCCGGATTAGAATCTGTGGCAAAAGCGGGAGATAGCTTGATGGACAAAAACGCCGAGAAACGCCGCCTGCAAATCGCCTTAGAAAGGCTCTACATCTCTCCAGAAGTTGAAAAGGTTGGTTTGGGCGGAGTCGATCCAACCCGTCTGGAAGCGACAGCCAAACAAGTAGCAGGAGCCTTAAAAATAGAAGCTCCCCCAATCAATAAGATATTTGATGAAAGCTACTTGCCTCCTTTAGAGCAGCGAGCTTTACCACCAGCAGCCGAGCGCAAACCGCTGATTTAAAAACTGACTAAAGTTTATGAATCGGCGGTTGAAACCGCGTCTATACAAACAAAGTCGGCCTGCGCCGACTCAAGAAATAACGGTGTGAGGATAATGTCTAAAATTGTATCTTTCCAAATCCTGCTGACAGCAACGCCAGCACTAATTTGTATGAGCCTGCTGCAATCTCCAGCAAGCTCTGCTGCGGAAGTTGCCGCTACAGAAACTCAGCAAGCAATAGCCTCGCCAGCCGACTTACCGCTAGTTGATGCCGCCCAGTCACAAAGTGCGTTAGCGTTAGCGTTAGCGTTAGCGAAGCGATCCGAAGGAAAGCGATCCGAAGGAAAGCGATCCGAAGGAAAGCCCGCCCCTACGGGAGGCTCATCAACGAAGAGGATCGCCCAAATTGAAACAGCGCCAAATCCCGCATCAACGCCAGAAATAATCGCTGATCTCAAACCACAAAAGCCAGAAAAACCCGAGAGTATTTCCCTCGCAACCAACAGCGAAAAAACAGCAGAAATTTCTCAAACCAATGATGTCAGCCAGACAAATATAGCAACAGAACAATCCCGTACATCGCCAGTTGCGCTAGAGCCAAATCCCACAGAAACAAAGCCTGCACAAACCCTAGAACCAACTGCCGATATTTCACCGGAACCAGCAACAAACAAAAAATCGGAAATCGCCGCAGCTTCCCAACCAAATAATCTGCAACCGACAGATACAGCAACTCAAAAATCCAGCGAATCAAACCTCTTATCAGAATCAATTCAAACCCCAGAAAAACCAGCGCCGACAAACATCACCCAAATCCAAGCAGACAGCTTAGAAGCAACCGATACTTCCGCCGCGCCGGAGATGGAACAAGTCACATCAGTTTCTCAACTCAGCGACGTTAAACCCACAGATTGGGCATTTCAAGCACTGCAATCATTAGTTGAACGCTACGGCTGCATCGCAGGATATCCCGACGGTACCTATCGCGGAAATCGAGCCATGACGCGCTACGAATTCGCCGCGGGCTTGAATGCGTGCCTCGATAAAGTGGCTGAGTTAGTAACAGCAGGAACCTCGAATTTAGTTAAAAAAGAGGATTTACAAAAACTCCAGAGACTGCAAGAAGAATTTGCAGCAGAACTAGCAACGCTGCGCGGTAGAATCGATGTATTAGAAGCTCGCACCGCTAATCTAGAATCGAATCAATTCTCAACTACCACAAAACTAAATGCTACGGTTTGGTTCAACCTCACATCAGCATTTCCGACAGGCGATATTAGGGCAGAACGCAGCCGCACCGCCCCGGGAAGCCCTTTTGCTCCGCCGACTCGCGATGCCAACAATCGACCGACTCGCGTCGATCGCGGGCAGCCTGAAACTACTTTTAGTTACTACGCTTTTCTGACGCTAAACACTTCGTTTACAGGCAAAGATTCTCTGGTGACTCAGTTGGTTTTCGGCAACGGCAACTCGCCTGCAAACGAATTGGTTTCGGCTGGTTTTTACAACTCGTGGGGAACTCCTTTTTTAGATCAAACTGGCACACCTACGGCTAATGTTGTGGGAATTCGCGAGATGTCCTACACGTTTCCCGTGGGAGATAAAGTCCAAGTTGCGATCGGGCCGCGATTGAATTATTATCGATATTTCGATGGCAATCGTTTCACATTTTATCTGAAAGGAGCAACGAGTTTTAACTCGAACGGCAGTACACTGTTAAATGCGGTCGATCGCGGTTCTGGTGCTGTTGTCAGTTGGCAAGTTGCCAAGCGGCTTAAGTTGACGGCTGCTTATATGGCTGAAAATACAGAATTTTTGAATCCTGCGGTATTCAATACTGCTAGCAATCCTAGTGATGGTTTGTTTAACAGTTCCAACACGATGACAGCGCAGTTGGAATATGCCCCCAGCAATTCTTTCAATCTCCGGCTGATCTACGCGCGATCGAGCCTCAAACCTTATAATGGATTTATTGGCGGTGCTGTGGGCGAACCGCTGCCTTACGGTTATGCGGATGATGGTTTTGGGGGAAAAGTTAGAGATTCCGGTGCCGATGCTTTTGTGGTTAATTTTGATTGGTTGTTGAACCGAAATTTTGGTTTGTTTGGGCGGTATTCCTACGGCCAGCTTGAGGTAAATCCGGTAAATCGCGATCGCTCTGGCGGAGACATTAAAGTACAATCTTTTCAAGTTGGCATGGGATTTCCCGATATTGGAAAAAAGGGCGCGCTGGGTGTACTTTCCTTTGTGGTTCCCCACAATTATATATCGGGTCGCAGATTTTTGCTTTCCGGCGGCGGCAATGGAGGTACTCAGTATGAGGTGGAGGGTTCGTATTATTACCCGATTACTAATAATATTGCGATCGTCCCGGCATTCTACGCTATCTTCAATGCGAACAACTTTGATGGCAATCCCACCGTGTTTGTGGGCAATCTGCGCACTCAGTTCAGCTTTTAAGGGAGTGCTATTCCGACAGTCCGACAGGGGTTAAAAACCCCTGTCTCATAGCGAAAGTCCTCTCAAAGAGGACTGCAATTACTCTGATTTTATCTCAAACTCTTGAGTCGGTTTTAACCGACTTTTGCTATGAGGCAGGGGTTTAAACCCCTGCCGGAATCGAGCACATTTTTTATCAAACCCTTGAGTCGGTTTTAATCAAATGCCCGCGCTTTCCCGACAGTCCGACAGGGGTTTTTAACCCCTGTCTCATAGCGAAAGTCCTCTCAAAGAGGACTGCAATTACTCTGATTTTATCTCAAACTCTTGAGTCGGTTTCAACCGACTTTTGCTCTGAGGCAGGGGTTTAAACCCCTGCCGTACTGCGTCGAAGCGCGTCCCTACAGATGTCGCCTGAAATCTATACCTATCTGTTGCACAAACGTCAATCTGCTGTATAATTAATCATGAGTCAGCCAAAGTCATTTAGATAAAAATCTTAGAGATGTGGCTGAATCAACATTTTTTAACAACAGTGAATTCACTTTAGTTTTAACTTAAGGATAACTGATTTTGGGTCTTTCATTTCGCGCGATTCGCCGCACTCAATCTCTGCACGAACAAACTTATCAAGCTATCCGAACTGCTATCCTATCGGGGGAATTAGCGGCTGGAGAACGCTTGATAGAAACTCAACTGGCAGATATGCTAAATGTCAGCCGCACTCCGGTGAGAGAGGCTTTGTGCCAACTGCAACGGGAGAATTTAGTGACGGCAGATCCGCATCATGGATTGCGCGTGGCCACTTTGTCGATCGCAGATGCAGCGGATCTTTATGATTGTCGGATTGCTTTGGAACAGCTATCGGTGGCCGGGGCCTGCCAAAATGCTACACTGGCTCAGGTTCAACAGTTGGAAGCGATCGTGTTGCAGGCAGAAAGTACGACACATTTGCGATCGGGCGAATTGACAAATTATCAATTGCTCTACGCTGACTACCAATTTCATCGCTTGCTAGCACAAATTTCTGGCAATTCTTGGTTAGTAACTCTGTTGGATCAAGTGTTTGACAAAATGATATTAGTGCGGTTGCGGACGATGGAATACAATCCAGGCGTCTTGGAAATCCGCAGCGAACACCGCCGCATTTATCAGGCTGTGAGCGAACAAAATGCCGCCGCCGCCCAGCAAGCAATTAAAGAACATTTAATCGCCAGCAAAGCGCGGGTAATTAAAGAAATTCAAGAGATAGAACAGCATCAATAATTTTAGATTGGGAATTGGAAATTGGGCATCGGGCATCGGGCATCGGGCATCGGAAATCGGGAATTGGTTATGAGTTATTATCAGTAACAAATAACCACTAACAAATAACCACTAACAAATAACCGCTAACAAATAACCACTAACAAATAACTTATATGTCAGCAAATTATCCCAGAGAATTAGTCGGTTACGGGCAAAATCCTCCCAATCCTCAATGGCCCGATCGATCGCGCATAGCGGTACAATTTGTGATCAACTACGAAGAAGGCGGAGAAACCTGCATCCTCCACGGCGACTCTTCTTCGGAAACATTTCTGTCAGAGATTGTCGGGGCAGAGCCCCTATCGGGACTGCGGCACATGAATATGGAATCCTGTTATGAATACGGCAGTCGGGCGGGTTTTTGGCGGCTGCACAGGATGTTTACTTCTCGGAACATACCCGTGACTGTTTACGGGGTGGCGATGGCCTTAGAAAGGCATCCCGAAGCCGTTGCAGCGATGTTGGAGGCAGATTGGGAAATTGCTAGTCACGGCTACCGCTGGATTGATTATAAGTATTTTGGGGAAGAGGCGGAACGGGAACATTTGCACAGGGCGATCGCCATTCATACGCAAATTACCGGCAGCCGTCCCCTCGGCTGGTATACCGGCCGCACGAGCCCCCACACCCGCAAGCTAGTAGTGGAAGAAGGCGGTTTTCTCTACGATGCCGACAGCTATGCGGATGACTTGCCTTACTGGGTGTACGAGTGCGATCGACCTCACTTGGTAATTCCTTATACCCTCGACAATAACGATATGCGGTTTGCTACGAGTCAAGGGTTTAACTCTGGGGAGCAGTTTTTTGCTTACCTGCGCGATGCTTTTGATGTACTCTACGCGGAGGGCGAGACTGCGCCGAAGATGATGAGTGTGGGGCTGCATTGTCGCTTGGCGGGGAGGCCTGGGCGGGCGGCGGCTTTGGCGCGTTTTTTGGATTATGTGCAGCAGCATGAGAGGGTTTGGATATGCCGCCGCATTGATATTGCCCGACATTGGCATGAATATCATAAACCGATGGTTTCTAAGGAGGATAGTCCGGCAGGGGTTGAAACCCCTGCCTCAAAGCTAAAGTCCTCTGAAGAGGACTCAGAAAAAGACTTTTAAACTCATTAGTCCTCTTCAGAGGACTTTAGCTATTAGACAGGGACTTCAGTCCCTGACGGACTGGCGGGCGGGCTACTACGAACCTGCTTTATAAGCGGCCCACCCACCGCGATCGGAAATATCTTGCCATTGGTATTTCTCCACTAACTCGCGCGGATACAGGAAAGCGGTTAATACTTCCCCGTCTTCGAGAATCACATCGGATGGATACATATGCGGGGGCTCGCCGACTGCAAGCTGTTCAAAGTCTTCTGGAGTTAGTTCGTATACTTCTCCCGGAATTGATACGCCTCCAGTATTCACTTCGTAAATCGCAGGATGCCAGCCGTTTTCTGCTGAGTGTAAGCGGTAAATCGGACGAGTTTTTGCTTCTCTGATGAACTTGGCATCTCCGAGGTTTTTGTTGTCAGGCTGGCCGCGAAGGGCGGAACCGCAAATGAATACTCGTTTTGCTGCAATTGCTGTTTGACTCATATCACCCGATCGATAAAAATTGTGTTATTTTCTACAGTTAAATCTCTGCGATCTACTTTATGCTGCGTACTGTGTTTTGCTTACAGCAGTTTAAGTGCCAAAGCCGATCGCCTTTTGTAGGCAAGACTACATTATTGTACAGATTTAACTGATATTGGATACAGTATACAACAATTAGTTACATTACTAATCATACAAGAGCGATCGCCTGATTAAATTTCCCATAATAGGAGAATGCGAAATGACAGTTACACTAGCACTTTCAGTCAACGGTTCGCGCCTCAACCACAGCATTGCCGAACTCGCCGAAATCGGCAAACTGCCGGGAGGAGGAGTCAGTCGGGTAGCTTTTACCAAAGAAGATTTGCTGGCGCGCAAACTTGTTGAATCTTGGATGATAGAAGCAGGGATGACTGTTCGGATTGACGCGGCCGGTAATACAATTGGCAGGTACGCCGGATTGCGCGAAGGCGCTGCACTAGCAACCGGTTCTCACATTGATACCGTTCCCACGGCGGGCCATTTCGACGGAGTTTTGGGAGTTTTGGCAGGAATCGAAGTCGTGCGCGTGTTGCGCGAAAACAGCCTGCGCTTGGAACACGCCATTGAGACGATCGTATTTACCGACGAAGAAAGCACCGTTATCGGCTGCAAAGCGATGGCGGGAAATACAGTCAACAACCCCGAATATTACCGCCGCAGCGATGGCACTTCCATCCAAACTTGTTTAGCACAAATTGGCGGAGATTGGTCAAAAATTGCCGAGGCAAAACGCCACCCCAAAGAAATAGCAGCTTTTGTGGAATTGCACGTCGAACAAGGAGGCGTTTTGGAAAGTACGGGCGACTGCATAGGAGTAGTCAAAGGTATTGTCGGACAGTACCGCCTGGGAGTGACGGTAATCGGCCGCCCCAATCATGCCGGATCGACGCCCATGCACGCCAGAAAAGATGCGCTGGTGGCGGCTTCGCAAATGGTATTAGCCGTCAACAAGCTAGCAGTAGAAACACCAGGGGAACAAGTCGCAACGGTAGGTTACTTAACTGTTTCGCCGAATGCTACGAATACTGTGCCGGGAAAAGTCGAGTTTAAAATCGACTTGCGGGATTTGTCTGAAACTAATTTGGAACAGTTGTTAACCAAAATGAAATTGGAGTTTCAAGCAATAGCTTCTGCGACTCAAACCGAAATCGAAATCACTGAATTGCTGCACATACAGCCGACACTAGCAGCACCCAAGATTCAGAATACAATTGTCGAAGTTTGTCAAGAATTAGGCTTGAGTTACACGCATTTAATCAGTCGCGCTGGACACGACGCCCAAGAAATCGGACGCTTTACTGATATGGGGATGATTTTCGTGGCTTCTCGCGGTGGTATCAGCCATGCGGAAGATGAGTATACTTCGCCCGAACAGTGTACTCAGGGGGCGAATGCGCTGCTGCAAACCTTCCTAAAGCTCGATAGATTGTATACTAAGGGCGATCGATAATCTCATTCCTGAACGCACTCCCGACAAAGAAACCGGGTTTTTTATTTAATCTGTAAGTGACAACGAATAATTTTCGTGAAAAACCCGGTTTCTGGCCACCCGTGCGATCGCGAACTAAATCTGCTTTCAAAGCGATGTAGGGTGCGTGACTGTGAATAAAATTGTGCGATAGTAGAATGCCTCAGTAGTCACCCACCGCAACTTTATACAGCAGAATTTTCTCAGCGAACTTAGTATTATATCATTAGTTTATGGCAACAAAAACGCAGTAGCAGTTTAATGGATATCAACACCCAAAAAGAAGAATTCAGCTATGCTTACATTTACGCCATTGCCTCAGCAGCGGGGTGCATCTGCCAGCGAACAACTACTCCTCTAGACAGACTGGGTGTAGACCTCATTATTACTGGAATCGCAGAACGAGGTTTACCCAACTTTCCCATTCTTTATCTTCAAGTCAAATGTACCTCAAGAGATATCCTCAATGAAAATAGCCTTCGCTATCCTCTGAACATAAAAAACTACGAAGAATTGAGCGCAAACAATGCCTACCCTCCTAGGATTATAATTGTAGTGACTGTTGCCGATCGACCCAAGGACTGGCTGCAACAGACAGAAGCGCAACTCTGCTTAAAACGCTGCGCCTATTGGATATCATTAAAAGGTGCAGCACCCACTGACAATAAAGAAACCGTCACTATTTCGATACCCAGAACAAATATATTTTCTGTTGATGCTCTCACAACTATCATGCAGCGTATCGCAACCGGGAGACAACTATGAATGTGACAATTAAAGATATTGAATTGCTCAAAAATCTCCAACCTGAGAAAATCAGCGACTACCTAGAATCAACAGGTTGGAAACAAGCCCAAAAAATAGATGATGTTGCTATTATTTGGACAAGTGGCAAGATCGAACCAGAAACGCCTCAAATTGTTCTACCTTTAAATTGCGATCTTCTAGACTTTCCCCTGTCGATGAACTTGATGCTAGAGACATTAGAGGCGATCGAAAATCGATCGCAAATTGAAATATTAGCTGACTTAATTACCGGGCTGCCCAATACAACTATTCAGGGAGTCGTGATGCAAATTCACACGCCCAACCCCGACAAATTAAGTGGCGAGATTACCTTGTTAGGCGTGATTGCCGACAAATTACATAAAATCAAAACCGAACTTGCAGACAAAGATTATATCCTCGCCATCAAAGCTTATCAAGAACGCTTGCCTTTCCTATGTACGGGAGATTTAATCAAAGAAAATCAAACTTTCATTCTCAAAAATCCCCGCAACTTTACTCTAGATGATTTAGGGCAAAACTAACAGATGATATTACAGTAGATTGCAGGTCGCCAGAGGGCGGACACGGGGCAGCGCCCCTACAGAACAAATATCCGCAAAAATCTTACTTGCCAACGTCCTAGCCAAATTAACAGGTACGGCATTCCCAACCATTTTGTAGCCGTCAGCAATATACTTGTACTTAAAAATGAACTCATCCGGGAAAGTCTGAACTCGCGCACACTCTCGCACAGAAAGCCGACGGTAAGGCTGAGGCGAATTCGGATCAAAAATGCGCTGATCTTTGCCAACTAAAATCATTTTACTAGCTTGAGGGTGCAGAGGTGCGTGTCTGCCGCTGGCCTGAATTGTAAAGGAAGGTTCACCCCAACTTCTAACTCGATTCCGCGACATATAAATGCTGGAAAAACTCAAATCTGCACATTCGTGATTCGCGACAGAATCGTGATAATTATCTACTTTACTCTTGACTGGAATTGGGGCGATCGCCTGCAAATCAGAAATTGCATCTTGCAGCGTCAAAACCTCGGTTCCAGGTTCGGGAAACTCAAAACCAAAACCCAGATTATGACGATAACCGATCACTATTACTCTTTGCCTATCTTGCGGTACACCAAAACTTTTAGCATTCACCAACTGGAATGAAACTCGATAGCCAATTTGCTCAAACTGCGATAATATATAAGTGAAAGCATCCTGATTTCTCGGCGCTAAGATACCGCGAACATTCTCAGCTAAAAAGAACAAAGGCTGCTTGTCTCGGACAATTCTGATATAATCCCAGAAAAGCTGACCGCGACTGTCATCAATCCCGCGTTTCGCGCCCGCCGCACTCCAACTTTGACACGGAGGCCCGCCGATAATCCCAACACAGTCAGGAATTTCATCAGAATTAATTTTTCTGATATCTCTGCGATCTAAAATAGTGTCAGGATGGTTAAATTGATAGGTATCCCAAATCGACTTATCATATTCATTCGCCCAAACCGGATTAAACCCAGCAAATCGAAAACCCAAATCCAACCCGCCACAACCCGCAAACATAGAAATAATATTCATACTTATCAACGTCGAGCTTTTTTATTAGTGGAACAGGCGTCTCGCCTGTGGTTGTTCCGTAAAAAAAATCTAATTCACAAACAAATATAACACTTATCATCTCAATGAATGCAAACTCCATCCTCCAATCTTACCAACACTTCGGCGTCCACCTCGGCCTCGAAAGAATTCACCAACTCCTCGAAAAACTCGACAACCCCCACAAACAAATACCCATTATCCACGTTGCCGGCACAAATGGCAAAGGTTCCGTTTGCGCTTATCTCTCATCCGTACTCACAGCAGCAGGCTATCGAGTCGGGCGCTACACATCGCCGCACTTAATCGATTGGACAGAAAGAATTTGTATCAACCAAAAACCAATTTCTCCAATAGCATTGCAAGACTGTCTAGAAAAAGTTGTCAGCGCTGCTGAAAGCAATACCGAAACTCCCACTCAATTTGAAATTATCACCGCCGCAGCTTGGCTGTATTTCGCTGAACAAAAAGCAGATATTGCCGTAATAGAAACTGGATTGGGCGGTAGATTAGATGCGACTAATGTTTGCGAAACTCCGCTTGTGAGTGTGATTACTTCTATTAGTCTCGATCACTGGCAAATTCTTGGCCCGACTGTTGCTGATATTGCTGGGGAAAAGGCGGGAATTATTAAATCAAAGTGTCCGGTAGTTGTCGGAGAGTTGCCGGAATCTGCTAGGTTAGTAGTAGAAAAACGCATTCAAAAATTGGATTGTCCGGCTGTTTGGGTAAAACCTGCGGTAGATTTAGGAGACGGATTTGTAGAATATTATCCTCATCCAGGCATCGGCGTTAGTTCTGATTCATCTGCGGTTACAATAAGATATAAATTGCCATTGTTGGGACAAGTTCAATTAATGAATTCGGCGATCGCGATCGCAACTATCCACACCCTGCAAAACCTAGGATGGCAAATCTCCCAAAGTGCGATCGCCAACGGTATCGCTCAAACCCAATGGCCAGGAAGACTTCAGCAGACAACTTGGAACAACCGCAACATCCTGATTGACGGCGCGCACAACCCTGCTGCTGCGATCGCCCTACGCGAATACGTAGACAATCTTACCACTTCCCAGTCACCGATTAACTGGGTAATCGGCATTCTGGCGACTAAAGATTGCGATGATATATTACAAGCATTACTCAAAAAGGGCGATCGGCTTTATCTAGTACCCGTACCCGATCAAAACTCAGCATCCCCCACAGAATTAGCCGCCATTGCTGAACATATCTGCCCTGAATTAAGCCTCTGTCAAGCCTTCCCCGACTTAACCACAGCCTTAGATGCGGCTGTTACCGACGAAAACCTCACAATCCTGTGCGGTTCACTTTATCTAGTCGGCTATTTTCTGCAACAACAATCTCAAACTTAAACTCATCAGGATTGTGTTTCTTCCTCAGTAAAAATCGGAGGCCACAATTCCGAAACTGGCAATTCCCAACCGGGAAAAAGCTCTGCTACTGTTAAAATATCGCCATTTGCTAAAATAATCGGTTCACCAGTCGATCGATAAATTGTCACTGTTTCCTCATCAGGATCGATCAGAATGCCGACAACCGCACCCAGCTCGATAAACTTCAAAACCTTAGTTTCTATAGCCTTAATGCGATCGCTCTGAGATTTGATCTCAACCACCAAATCAGGGACAAGTTCAGCAAAATAACGCGGACTTTGGCGCAAGCGGGCCGCCCGCACAAACGAAACATCCGGCGCTTTGACGTTTGTATTCGGCATGATGAAACCGCCTGCGGAGTCAAACACTCTCCCCAAGCGACGTGGATAAACCCAATTACCGAGTAAGCGAATCAAAATACTCCCAATTTCACTGGATACAATGTCTGATGGGCCCATAACTGAAATCATCCCGTCTTCTAGTTCAATTTTGTAATCTAAACCGGCTTCAGTAAAAGCAGTTTGAACTTGGTTTAAATCTTTGACTGTCATCGCTGTCATAAAATTTTTCTCCTATTCTAAGCTAAGCTTTGATTTTAACACGAGTCAAATTTCTTAAAATTTTAGGAATTGGAAGTGCGATCTTTTTTCCTTTAACCTTGTGTTTCTTCCTCTGTAAAAATCGGAGGCCACAATTCTGAAACGGGTAATTCCCAACCGGGAAAAAGCTCTGGTACTGTTAAAATATCGCCATTTGCTAAAATAATCGGTTCGCCAGTCGATCGATAAATTGTCACTGTTTCCTCATCAGGATCGATCAGAATGCCGACAACCGCACCCAACTCTACAAACTTCAAAACCTTGGTTTCTATAGCCTTAATGCGATCGCTCTGAGATTTAATCTCAACTACCAAATCAGGGACAAGTTCAGCAAAATAACGCGGACTTTGGCGCAAGCGGGCGGCGCGCACAAACGAAACATCCGGCGCTTTGACGTTTGTATCGGGCATGATGAAACCGCCTGCGGAGTCAAACACTCTCCCCAAGCGACGTGGATTTACCCAAGCGAAGAGAAAGGCGATGAGACGGCTACTGATTTCACTGGATACGATGTCTGATGGGCCCATAACTGAAATTTTCCCGTCTTCTAGTTCAATTTTGTAATCTAAACCGGCTTCGGTAAAAGCAGTTTGAACTTGGTTTAAATCTTTGACTGTCATCGCTGTCATAAAATCTTTATCCTATTCTAAGCTGAACTCTGATTTTAACATAAGTAAAATTTCCCAATATTTTAGGAATTTAGGCGATATTCCTACAAATCATCGATTAAGCTGAATTGATAAAGGCGATCGCACTTTTGAACGCACAATCGCCTCAAACATGAGGGTTATCGCTACAAAATCGTCAAATAGGTTTCAGTTGGACTGATGGGTAAAGGCTTCAAAATTTGATTTTGCAAGTCTATTTCCAATCCCAATGCTTCTAAAGGTATTACCCCCAAAAGCGCATCATTACCTCCTGGTAACTCCAAGCACTCGAAAGTGCCTTCCCGGTCAAATATAGATAGGGTGGCATCTCGGAAAATGCGGGCTTTGCCAATACCCATTGCTGTTGCTACGTCCACTTCTTTGAGCAGTTTTAGTCCCAATTGGGCGATTCCCTACGGGATAGCTT
>JAYUGZ010000083.1:0-2412 GCA_043767465.1 Cyanobacteriota bacterium | reverse complement strand
CTTTTGCCATTGCTAACATTTACTAGCATTGTATGTACTTTACCTCGATCGCCAGTCCGAGAAGCTACTTGATTTCCGTCTACATAAACATCTATTCGTGCTGGTGGGGCATTCGAGGTGTCAGGAATCGCAAACTCGAATCGCAGAGTAGCGGGGCCGCCAGGAAGCCTACAAGTCATAGTGGTATCAGGGCTAATATATAAAACAGTGGTGTAAATTTGTCTGCCTACAGAAATATCTTGTTTGTTAGCACCCCAGTCACCCGATCTTTTCACACATTGCAGGTCTTCCAAAGGAATGGGGCGTTGAGCCTGAGCCACTTGTGCGCCAACCGTCCCTAACATCACACATAACATCCCAGCGAGGAACAAACCGCTGAGCCACCGCACTCGTTTCATATAAAATATCCTGCTAACACCTTAATGAACTAATATAAAGGATGAGCTGTGTAGGAAAAATCCTGACTTTAGATAGATGACAAAATCAAAAATGTCACGATTGTACGAAATATCAGGTATAATGAATGGCGTAAACTCCAGCTTCTCCCGAATCTATGGATATTGCAGAAGTCTTAACACTGGCAGATCAGCTAATTTTTGCTAAGACGGGAAAGCATTTAGATTACGTGCAAGATGCTATTCTGCGGGGGACATTAGAGGACGCAACTTACACGCAAATTGCTCAAGAACTTTACTCAAGTCCAAGTCATGTCAGAAATGTCGGATCGAACCTTTGGAAAACACTTTCTAAAGGATTGAAAAAAAATATTACTAAAAACAATTTTAGGACTGTATTAGAAAATAGTAAAATTTATAATTATCAATCAGCAATCGTTGGCGAAAATGTAACAGTTGGTGAGAATGTAACAGTTAATCATAACTTTAATGTTTGTCCTGAAAAAGTGCGATCGCCCAAAACACCCCAAAACCCCGAACCAACAGCAAAACAGCCCCGCATCGACTTAGGCGACGCACCAGAAATCTCGACATTTTACGATCGCACATCCGAACTCACCACCCTCGAAAACTGGATTTCAAGCCGCACCCGTCTCATCACCATCCTCGGCTTATCCGGTATTGGCAAAACCGCCCTTATTCTCCAACTAATCCCGCAAATTCAACACGAATTCGATTACATCATCTGGCGAAGCCTCCACAACGCGCCACCGCTGGCATCACTCCAAACCGACATAATTCAATCCTGTAGGGGCGGTGCCCCCGTGCCCGCCCTCTCCGAAGAAGAAGGGGCAACCACGGGGGGATTGCCCCTACAATATTTGCGATCGCACCGCTGTCTGATCGTACTCGATGATGTGCAAACAATCTTCAGCAGCCAACAACTAGCAGGAAACTACCAACCGGGTTATGAAAACTACGGCGCATTCTTCAAACAAATAGCAGAATCATGTCACAACAGTTGCTTAATTTTGATTAGTTGGGAAAAACCCAGAGAAATTGCAGCCTTAGAAAACCAGCAGAAAAGTTGTCAAACATTACAACTCAATGGTTTAGGCGAAGCAGCGCGAGAAATATTTATAGAAAAAGGTTTACCCGAATCAGAAAAATGGTCAGAATTGATTGAGCTTTACAAAGGCAATCCCTTGTGGTTAAATATAGTATCTGCTGCAATTCAAGACTTATTTAGCGGCAATGTTTCTGACTTCTTATCCTATGATAGCCTAGTTTTAGGAGACTTAGAATATTTATTGCACCAACATTTTCAGCGCTTGTCAGACTCCGAAAAACAAGTAATGTCCTGGTTGGCAAATCAAAACAAAGCAGTCGAAATCTCGAAAAAGCCAGCCCTGCTCGAATTATCCCCTTCCGAATTCCTCAAAGCCGTCGAATCCTTGAGACGGAGGTTGTTAATCGAAAAAGTCCAAAAGGGCGATCGCACCCTCTTTACCCTCCAAAGGGCGATCGCAGAATACACAAAAACTAACATCAAATAACTGCAAAACATCCAACTATAAAAACGATCGCCTGTTTTTTGGGAATGGCGATCGCTTCAAATCTATATTCAAGCAAACAGCAAGTTATCTACTATAGTTTTAGGTTCTGGGAGAGATTTACCATCTACCTGATATTCTTCAACTAAAAGCTCTAATACCTCTACTGCATTCTGCAAAGCTGCTTCGTAGGTATCTCCATGAGTGTGGAACTGCTGAGATGGAAAATCAGGTAAGTGAACTAGATAGCAGTTATCTTCATCCGACCATTGAATAACAATTATATAAGGTAATTTCATGATTCAGGTTCCTCTTCTTCAATTGCTTTCAATATTTCAAGTTTGCGATTAACTTCTCTCTCTAAATACAGTTTCGCATCATCGCCATCATTTCC
Organism: Cyanobacteriota bacterium; assembly: GCA_043767465.1. Taxonomy (GTDB): domain Bacteria; phylum Cyanobacteriota; class Cyanobacteriia; order Cyanobacteriales; family Microcoleaceae; genus Microcoleus. The sequence goes on along the minus strand of JAYUGZ010000083.1, from coordinate 70 downwards.
AGCAATGGTAATTGGTTCATGATAGTAGTAAAGGATGAACCCATCTTGTATGGCTGCCTTTTGCCGATCG
>JAYUGZ010000082.1:0-15287 GCA_043767465.1 Cyanobacteriota bacterium | reverse complement strand
AAACTTCCGCCACATCTGACTTTGCCGCCCCAGCCGCACGAATCCATCGATTACGCGCCGAAATTCCAGGGTTACAGCCGCTGTGTCTGCACCGAAAGTCACGACTTTGAGATTGTACATTTCTCGATCGAGATTTACAACCTCACGCCCTTTGCGAAAAGCCCTCACCTCATCGCCCCCGTACAAATTCTCCGTCACCCCAAACCGCACGACTTCCGACGCATCCCAGAACAAATTATCGAGAGTTTCAATATCATTCGTACAAAGAGCTTTTTCGTATTTCAAATATAGTTCAGTTAACTCAGCCACCACAGCAGAATCATTTATTAGAGTCATCAATCAATACGCTTGGGTTCAAAAAGATAATACGGAGGTTGAAACCACGTAAGAGTCAAACTTTTATCCGCCTCCGCAGTGTAAGAAAATAACGTAATTTTAACCCATTCTCTTCAACCCGCGGAGGCGGGTTTTGCTTGTATAGACGCGGTTTCAACCGCCCGGTGTTCTAGAAATTAATGCTCAATCTTGAGTGAAATAATCTTGTCGCCTTTGCTAATAGCATTGACAACAGACATATCTTCAGTTTTGCCAAAAGTTGTGTGAACTCCGTCTAAATGAGACTGGGGAGAATGGCAAATAAAGAATTGGCTACCACCTGTATCGCGGCCTGCGTGAGCCATCGATAAAGTTCCTGCCAAATGTTTGTTCGAGTTGATTTCACACTTAATTTTGTATCCAGGGCCGCCTGTTCCAGTGCCTTGGGGACAGCCACCTTGAACCATAAAATTAGGAATGACTCGGTGAAACGATAGTCCGTCGTAAAAACCTTTTTCCGCCAAGTCAACAAAATTCTTCACTGTATTCGGCGCATCCGCATCGAACAGTTCCAAATTGATCGTGCCTTTGTTGGTTTCCATAATAGCGCGGGTCATAATTTCTCCTGGCTTTCTAAAATGAGTGTGCTGTCTGCGTGTTAATTGCGGACTTCGCTTTGATAGCGACAGGTTTTAAGCTGTCGCTATATTTTGGCTTTCCGAAGTGTAGCATACTCCGCCAACTCTCATAGGACTTGTGCAGGCTTTCTGAGCAAACCCGGTTTCTGGCGAGATTTATCGTTAGCAAAGTCAATATTTTCGGAGAAACCGGGTTGCTTGGCCTCACTGCTATTTTAATTGTTGGTCACTGTTTTGCGATCGGGCTCTTCCTGCATATCATTCATATTAAAAATGAAAGGAACTCGACTCGAACCGCTGCCCATAACCAGTACCTTGGGCATCTGAGCGCCGCCGCTTCTCCAAGCTTCGATAGCCTCTTTTTGCAACACCAAATCGCCGCCCTGAGCCTTCAGAGTTTCCGCCAAAAGTCTTTGAGCTTCTGCCCTACCTTGAGCGCGGTTAATGTCAGCTTGAGCCTGTTGTTCTGCTTCTTGAGCCACATAAACAGCCCTTTGCGCCCGCTGTTCAGCAACCTGTTTCTCTTCCACCGCTTTCGCGAAATCTGTGGAGAATCGAATGTTGACAACGCTTGTATCAAGGACGATTACATCATACTTTGATAACCTTTCCTTCAGTGCACTATCAAAATCTCGTTTCAGTTCACTTCTTTGAGTGATTGATTGTTCAGCCGTTCTCAGTGCAGCCGCTGTTTTAAACGCTTCTTGCGTCTGAGGAGCAATAATCTTTGAAACTATATTCTCCAAGGTTCCTTGAGTTCTTCTGACATCAACTATTCTCGCAGGATCGAGGCGAAAATTGATGGCAAAACTAGCATTTAAATCCTGAAGGTCTTTAGTAGCACTTTGGGCGGGAACTTCAAATTTTTGCACTGTTACATCGTATATATCTACCTTGGATATCAGCGGGGGTCTGAAATGAAATCCCTCTAACAATGCTCCATCTGTGGCCTTTCCTAAAACGCTGACAACCCCTGCTTCACCCGGATTGATGACAACAAAAGAGTTGAAGCCGAGGAGTAGCGCGACTACTAATAGAATTCCAGCGATCGCTGATGATATGTTCTGGAAATTTTGAGATTTCAAAATATATGCTCCTTTGTGATAATTCAATTATAATGGTTAAATGGATTGGATCGCCTCTCAAATCTAAAATTTAAAATGGATGGGTAAGCTGATGGTGGAAATTGTTAAATATCCCAGAACTTATCACATCGAAGGTTCGCGTTTCCAGCCGGGTGATGAAGACCTCGACAGCGTGCCGTTTAGCGCTATTGCCGTTAGCGCAGCCCTCGGAGAGGATCGCCCTTTAATCATCGAAGAAAAGGTAGACGGCGCAAATACGGGCATTAGCTTCGCGCCAGACGGGCAAATGCTGCTGCAAAGTCGCGGCCACTATCTCACCGGCGGCCCGCGAGAAAAACATTTTAACTTATTCAAACAGTGGGCTTTCAGTCTCAGCGGAGTCCTGGGAGAAGTGCTGGGAAATCGTTATATTTTGTACGGCGAATGGCTGTATGCAAAACACACGGTTTTTTATGATTTTTTGCCGCACTATTTTATGGAATACGACGTGCTGGACTTAGAAACAAGTCAGTTTCTGAGTACAGAAGCCCGCTGCAAGTTGTTAAGCGGACTGCCGTTAATGTCAGTTCCAGTGCTGTTTTCGGGAGTGCTGAAATCGCCCAAGCACATGATGCAGTTGATGGATAAATCTAATTTTATTCAACCGGGACATTTGGAGAATTTGCGCTTGCAGTGCCGGGAATTGGGGTTAGATGAAGAGCGCTGTTTGAAGGAGACTGATAATAGCGATGTTATGGAGGGTTTGTATATTAAAGTCGAAGAAGATGGCATTGTAAAGGCGCGTTACAAGTACGTGCGTGCTAGCTTTTTGACTGCGATTAAAAATGCGGAGGGACATTGGCTGAATCGCCCGATTGTACCGAATATTTTGCGTCCAGGCGCCGATTTATTTAATTTTAGTTCAAAATAGCTAAGAGTCGGCGGTTGAAACCGCTGCTATACAAACAATGTCCGCCTCCGCGGACGAAGATAAGAGTCGGCGGTTTAAACCGCGACTATACAAACAATGTCCGCCTCCGCGGACTAAGAAATTAAGAAATTAACAAATAGGTGAAACTATGACTGCTTTATTATCACACTCTGCAACTTGGACTTTTCCCTTTTGTCCAGAACCGCCCGATTGGTTCCTAGATTGGGAAAGGATTTACAATCATTTCGATTGGATTCAAAACTTAGAAGGATGTCAGCAAGACCCGATTTATCATGCTGAAGGAGATGTGTTAATTCATACCAAAATGGTCTGCGAAGCCTTAATATCTTCCCAGAGTTGGCGGCAGCTTCCTCTGCAAGAACGTTCGATGCTTTTTGCTGCGGCTTTGCTGCACGATGTCGCAAAACCTGCTTTTACAAAGATAGAAGAAAATGGCAGAATTAGCTCGAAAGGCCACGCCCGTCAAGGTGCGAGGATGGTTAGACAAATTTTAGCTCAATTTGACCCGCCTGTGCAGTTTAGCATTCGGGAGACTGTTTGCGCGATCGTCCAATTAGGCAGTTTACCCATCTGGCTGCTAGACAAACCCAACCCGCAGCAGTCTGTCATTAAAGCCAGTCAAGTTGTGCGCTGCGATTTTCTCGCACTTTTAGCAGAAGCAGACGTGCGCGGCCGCGAGTGTAGCGACAGACAAGAAATCCTGGATAAAATACAGCTATTTCGGGAGTTTTGTCAAGAAAACAATTGTTTGGATTCTCCGCGACAATTCGCCTCAGCCCACAGCCGATTTATCTACTTCCGCAAAGACAACGGAAACCCCGATTATGAAGCATTTGACGATACTCGATGCGAAGTTGTGTTGATGTCGGGATTGCCCGCAAGCGGTAAAGATTATTGGATTAAAGAAAATCTGCCCAATTGGCCTGTTATTTCCTTGGACGCGCTGCGAAAAGAGATGAACGTTCCTCCCGATCAAACTCCCGGAAATGTCATCGTAGAAGCTAAAAATCGAGCGCGGGAATACATGAAATCGGGACGTTCTTTTGTATGGAATGCCACCAATACGACCAAACAAATGCGCCAGCAATTAATTAATTTCTTTGCTGGTTATCAAGCGCGAATTCGGATTGTTTACCTGGAAGTTCCCTTGGAGGAAATATTGCGGCGGAATCGATCGCGCAACGCACCCGTACCAGAAGCCGTGATTCGCAAATTAGCCGATCGCCTGGATCTTCCAGATATCACAGAAGCGCATCAAGTCGAGCGAATAGTTAACAATTAATCGCCATTTTTATTTTTACTGAAATACAATCGTTAGTCTTTAAGTTTGGTTTGAGCGTTAGGACTTTAGTCCTGAATTACTTAATTAGTCAATTAGGGACTAAAGTCCCCACTACGAACCTGATGTTTGTAGTAAGGACTTTAGTCCGTTCTTAAGTTGGCAGAAAAAACTTCAGTCCTGAATTAGTGAATGAGTCAATCGAGGACTGAAGTCCTTACTACGAACCTTGAGTTTTATAATTTTCCTCAGTCCAGCAACGCGGCAGAACTTCCCCAGACGGAAAAACCAATTTATCCTTTTCAAAAGTAGCCGGCTCTTGCTCCTCTTGACCTGCTTGACTTTTGCCCGCTACCTCTGTTTTTGTAGGACTGATTAAAGTTTCGATATCAATGATTTCTATCAAGTCGCCGGATTCTTTTTCTTGTAAAAGCATAGTTTCTCCTTGTCAATTAATGGTGAATTAGGGTTTGAGGACAACTTTGATGCAGTTGTCTTTTTTGTTCTTGAAAATCTCGTAAGCGTCGGGCGCTTCATCCAATTTCATGCGGTGCGTAATCACGAATGACGGGTCGATTTCGCCTTTTTGAACGCGATCGAGCAAAGGGCGCAAATAGCGGTGAACGTGCGTCTGTCCCATTTTCAGAGTCAAACCTTTGTTGAACGCTGCACCCAAGGGCACTTTGTCAACGAAACCGCCGTAAACGCCGGGAATTGACACTGTGCCGCCTTTGCGACAGGCGAGAATCACTTGTCGCAGGGCTGTAGGCCGATCGCTCTCCAGGCGCACAGCTTGCTTAGCTTTGTCGTACAAAGCATCGAGGCCAGTACCGTGGGCTTCCATCCCCACCGCGTCGATACAGGCGTCGGGTCCGCGTCCGCCCGTCATTTCGGTGACAGCTTCCCCGGCGTCCATTTCTTCGTAATTGATGATTTCAGCTTTGGCTGCGGCCGCCATTTGCAAGCGTTCCGGTACTCTGTCGATCGCAATTACTCGATCGGCCCCCAGCATAAACGCGCTTCTGATCGCAAACTGTCCGACAGGCCCGCATCCCCAAACAGCAACAGTATCCCCCGGTTTAATGTCGCAGTTTTCTGCCGCCATATAACCAGTCGGAAAAATATCAGTGAGGAACAATACTTGCTCGTCAGAAAGTCCGTCAGGAATTTTTAAAGGGCCGACATCTGCAAACGGAACCCGCACGTATTCTGCTTGACCGCCTGCATAGCCGCCCGTTAAATGCGAATAGCCAAAAAGTCCCGCTGGCGAATGACCGTATATTTTTTCGGCTAGCCCAGCATTCGGGTTCGAGTTGTCGCACAGCGACCACAAATCCTGGTTGCAAAAGAAACAACTGCCGCAAGATATCGTAAAAGGAATCACAACGCGATCGCCCTTTTTCAAGTTCTTGACTTGGCTGCCGAGTTCGACTACTTCCCCCATGAATTCATGGCCCATGATGTCGCCCGATTGCATGGTCGGGATGAAGCCATTGTAGAGGTGCAAATCTGAACCGCAGATTGCTGTAGACGTGATTTTCACTATCGCATCGCGCGGATTGATAATTGTTGGGTCGGGTACATTATCAACTCGCACGTCATTTGCTCCGTGCCAGCAAAGAGCTTTCATTATTGTGTTCTCCTCTACTTAGCTCCCAGATTGTTGATTCTAAATCTTAAATTTAGTTCGCAGCTAAATAACTTGGCTGAATGTATTAATTTTAAGCATATAATATGTAGCAGCTCTCTATCCGAGGTATAATTTATAAATCTATCTTTCGGCTGTTTTAAATTACAAAAAAGTAGAGATTGTCAGACTGAATTGCAGAAGCTTTCGCGTTATTTTTTTAACACTTAACAGCTAACTCCGGGATGGCTGAGGTTGTTTTTGGCGATCGCCAGTCGCTGCTCTCATATCGTGTCCGCTCGATTAACCGCACGCGTGGCTCGTAGTGCGGACTTATGCTGCGGACACCAGGACGCACTACAAACGGTATAACTGGGCCCGCATCTTGAGAATCGCGCACCCTGCTGGAGGAGGATTAATCGTCAAAAATTGTATCATTAGCTATAGCTAAAAGCCGAGCTTGCGCTAAAGTTGTTAAAGATCAAAATTTATCGATCGCCTTTTATGCCTTACACTGCATCTACCCCAACAGACCCCAGTCAAGCCAACATCCCCAATGCCGACCACCGCCTACTAGAATTCACCAAGCTGACGCCGATGATGCAGCGGTATGTGGAAGTGAAAGAACAGTATCCCCACGCACTTTTATTATTTCGAGTAGGAGATTTTTTCGAGTGTTTTTTTCAAGACGCAGTGACGATTTCACGAGAATTAGAACTTGTTTGCACTAGCAAAGAAAGCGGCAAAGAAATCGGTCGAGTGCCGATGACAGGAGTGCCACACCACGCCCTCGATCGCTACACTTCTGTGTTAGTAGAAAAAGGCTATGCTGTGGTAGTTTGCGACCAAGTTGAAGATGCCTCGATCGCCGCCCGCGAAGGCCGCCAAGTCAAGCGCGAAATCACCCGCATTCTCACTCCCGGAACTTTGACAGATGACGGAATGCTCAAACCCCGACAAAATAACTTTTTAGCAGCAGTCGTCATCGCTGGGGAACATTGGGGATTGGCTTATACTGATATTTCTACGGGAGAATTCGTCACTACCCAAGCCGACAGTTTAGAACAATTAACCTTAGAATTGCTCCGTTTGCAGCCTTCGGAAGTCCTGGTTCCGACTAATGCGCCGGATTTGGTGACGATGTTAAGGCCGGGAGAGAAATCCGAGCATTTACCCGATTGTTTGCCGAATTCGTTTTGCTATTCTTTGCGATCGCAAATCCCGTTTACTTTGTCCGAAGCAAAACAAAGAATCCTGCAAAAGTTCAAAGTGCGATCGCTCGAAGGTATGGGATGCGGACACCTTTCCCTCGCAGTTCGCGCCGCCGGAGGTTTGTTGCAATATCTCGAAGAAACTCAAAAGGAAAAAGCAGTTTCTTTGCAAAGATTGCACACTTACACTCTCACCGATTTTCTCACACTAGACTACCAAACTCGTCGCAACCTCGAAATTACTCAAACAGTGAGAGATGGGGTTTTTCACGGTTCGCTGCTGTGGGCTATAGACAAAACCAGCACCGCCATGGGAGGTCGCGCTTTACGCCGCTGGTTGCTGCAACCTTTGCTCAGCATTAAAGGTATTTGCGCCCGCCACGACACGATTCAAGAATTAGTAGAAAATAATCTGCTGCGCCAAGATTTGCAGCAGTTGCTGCGCCAGATTTACGACATCGAAAGACTGACGGGGCGCGTCGGTTCTGGAACGGCTAGCGCGCGGGATTTGGTCGCTTTAGCCGACTCTTTGGGAAAACTGCCGCAATTAGCTGCGATCGCAGCTCAAGGACGATCGCCCTATTTGAAAGCGCTGCAAAATGTCCCGCCCATTTTAGAAGAATTAGCAACTCAAATTCACGCTCATTTAGTTGACGAACCGCCGATTCATTTAAAAGAAGGAGGCTTGATTCGATCGGGCATTAATTCCCTACTCGATGAAATGCGACAAACTGCATCAGGAGACCAAGATTGGATTGCCAATTTAGAGGCAAATGAACGGAAACGCACCGGAATTTCTAATTTAAAAGTAGGCTACAATAAAGCTTTCGGCTATTACATCAGCATTACCAAATCCAAGGTTGACCAAGTACCGAACGATTACACCCGCAAGCAAACTCTTACCAATGAAGAACGCTACAGCACTGAAGAATTAAAAGAAAGGGAAGTGCGAATTCTGACGGCGCGCGAAGATTTGAATCAGTTGGAGTACGATATTTTTGCGAAATTGCGATCGGAGGTAGGAGAAGATGCTGAAATTATTCGCAACGTTTCCCGCGCCGTGGCGGCGGCCGATGTTTTGTGCGGTTTGGCTGAAGTAGCGGTTTACCAAAATTACTGCCGCCCGACTATGGTTGAAAGTCGGGAAATTAAAATCATTGAAGGTTGTCATCCGGTGGTAGCAAAGTCTTTACCGCCGGGATTTTTTGTCCCGAATTCGGCTTTTTTGGGTCGGGAAGCATCGCTAAACCGCCCAGATTTAATTATTTTAACGGGGCCGAATGCTAGCGGGAAGAGTTGTTATTTGCGACAGGTGGGTTTGATTCAGTTAATGGCGCAGATGGGCAGTTTTGTACCAGCGAAGGCTGCGACTTTGGGAATTTGCGATCGCATTTTTACCCGTGTCGGCGCCGTGGACGATTTAGCAACTGGTCAGTCTACGTTTATGGTGGAAATGAACGAAACTGCCAATATTCTCAATCACGCCACGCCGAAATCATTGGTTTTATTAGATGAAATTGGCAGGGGAACGGCGACGTTTGACGGGCTTTCGATTGCTTGGTCTGTGGCAGAATATTTAGCCAGCGAGATTCGGGCGCGGACGATTTTTGCGACTCACTATCACGAGTTAAATGAGTTAGCTTCTATTTTGGATAATGTGGCAAACTATCAGGTGACGGTGAAAGAATTGCCGGATCAAATCGTATTTTTGCACGAAGTTCACCCCGGCGGTGCTGACAAGTCCTACGGAATTGAAGCGGGGAGGTTGGCTGGTTTGCCGCCGTCGGTGATTGACAGGGCCAGACAGGTGATGAAGCAGATTGAGAAACATAGCAAAATTGCGATCGGGCTGCGGAAGGGTGTTAAAAAAGATGGTAAAAAAGAGTCTGAGGGACAACAATTGGATATCTTTGATGATTAAAATTGTCACCAAAAAAGGTTCGTAGTAAGGACTTTAGTCCTTCAAAACTCAGATTTAATGGCTCAATTTCTGACTGCGAACCTGTCATTTAAAACTCAGATGGAAGGACTAAAGTCCTCACTACGAACCTGATGGAAGGACTTTAGTCCTGACTGCGAACCTGTAATTTAAATTCACTTGCCATTTTGCAACTTTCTTACCTCTTTGTGCACGCTCATCCCAATTTCCAGAGCCTCATTTAGCAACCGGCCGTATTCGCTCGCGCGATCGCTCACATCGAGCGCCATCAAAGCCGCCAAATTACTTTCAATATTAGCAAATAACTCGTAACGGCGACCAATAAATTTCTGATTTTCTCGGAGAATCCTTTCTGTTTTCAAAGCACAAACCAAACTTTCTCTAGTAATTTGTAATGCCTCAATTGCATCTTGTCGGTTAATCAAATTCGCTTGTAAGTTGCCAGCAGCCGTTAGGCGATCGATAATATCTAAAGCCTTAATCACCTCATGATACTTCTCAACTTCGTCCAATAAACCCGCCAACGTTGCTAAATGCTTAGCCTTCAGCCATTGATAGACATTCCAAGCAACCGTAATCGCCAGCGACAAACCCAAAGTTATTTGTAAAACCCTGAGAAAGAGTGCAGCATCGCTAACGGAACTAACTTCATGTTTGTTGACCAGCAAAGCCACAGGCAGCGACACAACAAGCGTCACACAAAATATTAGCAACTCATGCAACAAAAAAGCAAACAGCTTTTTGCCGTTCCGGAGTGTATCAGGTCGATAAAAATTACCTGAAAAACCGTCGCTCAAAGCTATTCCGCTTAAATCTTCCAACTCCTTTTCAGGAATTCTCAACTCATCCAAATCCGCTTGTATCACTCTTGCAAATCTCCTTAAATTGGCATGAATTAAAATCCTGCCAGAGACCTAATTGAATCCCACAGACTCATATAAAAATTGCTGTCTCGGCTTCGGAACAGTTGAAAAGCTTGTCCGGGCGCGCCAAAAAACGGTCTCAGTGTCCATCCCAACTGACTGCCCACAAACGCATAAAGTCCCAACCAGAACCGCAAAATATTGAGCCGGATCTCTTTGCCTTCGGCATCTTGTTCGGACAGAAAGTGCATTCCTTGATAAATGAAGTTTACCCCCAAAAATCCTGTGATTGCCATGATTGCAACATTCAACAGCAAATAAAAATTGTAATTGGTGCTGCTGATCAGAAAAAATAGGCTGACAGGTGCAAATCCAAACAGCAAAACGCTAATCATTGCCATCGATGTCATCAACAATGTCAAATACTGTTCAAAACTTCGTTTTGAACCAAACATGACATTAAAAAAGTACAGTGTGGGAAAGCAGATAATCAGCGTCAGCAAGTAAAGTGCTGGCAGCTTGATTGCTGAAATCAGACATTGCATCCACGTACTAGATGCGCCTAATATTGCTCCGTAAATCCCAAAAAATATGGTACTAGAAATTAACAAACCGAAAATTTTAGATTTGAGCTTAACACCGTCGCGAATTTCTTCGAGAAACTGTTGCCGTTCTCGCAGCAAATACATTACTACTGAAAAATATTTCACGGGTTCTCCTTTTGAGTAATGCGACTCCGAATCAGTCATAACTCAAGCTGAGTGCGATCGCCAATCTTGCCAAATCAGGGCACTCTATGTTAACCAATTATTCTTGCACCCAGCCCACCGAAAGCCCAGATGTAGAGGCGTCAACCGCAGATAACAGGCAGATCAACACAGATGCAACGCAGATAATTTCAAGATAGCTTGCGAATGAGTGCAATCAGGTCTAATATGGGACAACTACTCCCGCTTTGGCTTATTCTGACGATTTGACAAATAAGTAATTGCAAATAGAGTCACACCAATCAAAGCAAACGAGAAAATGGTTGTCAGCGTACCCAAAGCATAAAGGGCCGGGGATGTGACGTTGGTAGTCATGCCAAAGATTTCTAGAGGAAGCGTGTTGGTGTCGCCCGATGCCAGAGAAGTGCGCGTAAATTCATCGTAGGATAAGGTAAAACTCAGCAACGCCACCCCAACCACACTAGAAGCAATTAAGGGAAACACAATCTGCCAGAATGTCGTGACATCATTGGCACCCAAATCGCGGGAAGCTTCCTCATAGGCTGGATTAAACCGCCCAAAAATCCCCAGCATGATTAAGAATGCAAACGGTATAGTCCAAGTTAGATGTGCTCCTAAGGCCGAAGTATACCAGGCGTTTCCCCAGCCGAGTAAGTTAAATACTACTGCGATACCTAGGGAAATCAAAATGCTGGGGACGATCAAGCTAGAAATGGTGAGGTAAAAAATTAGATTCGATCCTTTGAAGCGCTGGCGAAATGCCATCCCAGCCATCATACTGCAAATGACTGTCAACACCATGACAATTAATCCTAACCAGAGCGATCGCCAGAAGGCATCGGTAAAGTTACCTACTCGTTGTTCTTCAAACACCGATCGCATCCACATCAAGCTAAACCCTTTCATCGGAAAGGTTAAACTGCCTTCTGGGCCTTGTAATGACAGCAGAAAAACTGCCGACATTGGGCCGTACAGAAACAACACAAACAATCCAAAGAATCCGGCCAGCAGATAATAGGATAGCGGGCGCTTTTTATTTTCCATAATTCCTCTACAATTCCTTGCGAATATCGACAACGCGCAAAATAGCAAACACCATAATTAGGGTAACAATCAGCAGAATCACTGCATTTGCAGCAGCCAGGGGATATTGCAAACTGCCAATCGGGTTTTTAATCAAATTTCCCATTGAAGCTACCTGTCCGCCGCCCATCAGCCGCACAGTAGCAAACTCTCCCATCACCAGCGTGACGATAAAAATCGTGCCGATCGCAATTCCCGAAGCAGACAGCGGTACAATAATTTCTTTCTGGATTTGAAACGGTGAAGCACCGGCATCTTCCGCCGCAGACACCAAAGCGCGATCGATCCGCATCATGCTGTTAAAAATCGGTGCCACCATAAACAGAGTATAGAGATGCACCATCGCCAAAATCACCGAAAAGTCGGAGAAGAGAAACATTTCAATCGGCTTATCTGTGAGATGCAATCCCATCAAAGCTTGGTTCAGCAACCCTTCCCGTCCCAAGAATGGAATCCACGAAATCATCCGAATAATATTCGATGTCAGAAATGGCACAGTGCAAATTAGAAACAGAATTGTTTGCCACTTGGAACTTTTAACGTGAAACGACAGAAAATAGGCAACCGGATAACTAATCAGTAAACAAATCAACCACACAATGACTGCAAACTTAAAGGTATTGAGATAAGTAGCGAGGGTGACTTTGGATGTGAAGACTGTGATATAATTCGCCAGTGTAAAACCTGGAACCATGGCGTAGCCGTTGAAGTTCCAAAAGCTGACGATAATAATTGCTGCGATCGGCAATACTAAAAACAACAGCAGAACTATAGTTTGCGGTGATACCAGCAGGTAGGGCACAATTGCTTTCCAGTTGAACGGTTTAGATCTACTGGGGCGCACTGGTTGTGAAGGAGCCGACTGGTTGTTAGTGGTTGTCATGCCGTGTGGTGCGTAACTTGAATAAATGTCAAAGCAAACTGCTTTTGAATCTTGCGGAGTTCTGTTCGCATCCGCACCCGCAGGTTTTCATCCAAGGCGCTGAGGGGTTCGTCTAGCATCAACACTTGGGGACGGGTGACGAGGGCGCGCGCCAAGGCAATCCGCTGCTGCTGTCCGCCGCTGAGTTGGGTTGGTTTGCGATCGGCAGTGTGGCTCAGACAGATAATTTCCAGCATTTCTCCAACACGGGCACGACGTTCTAATTCCGGCACGTTCCGCATTTTCAAACCAAATTCGATATTTTCCCAAATCGTTTTGTGCGGAAACAGAGCATAGCTTTGAAACATCATGGAAGTGTTGCGTTTAGCCGCTGGCAAATCATTCACGCGCTCATCTCGGATCAGAATATCGCCGCTGGTAATGTCTTCGTGTCCGGCGATCATTCTGAGAACGGTTGTTTTACCGCAACCGCTGGGCCCTAAAAGACAACAGTATTTGCCTGCGGGAATATCGAGTGTAAGGTTTTCCACGGCTGTCACGGCACCGTATTTTTTGGTGAGCGATCGCAGAGATACCCCAGCAGCAGCTTGCGCCAATGCCTGCTGAATGTCCGTGACAGAAGATGAGTCTGTTCTGCTGACTCCCAGGGTTTTTATTCCGGTGTCAATTGTCATGGTTACTCCTGTGGGAAAAGGATGGATTTCATGAAAACTGGTAGATTCAGTGAAGTGTCTGAATCCTCACTCATTAGTTGAAGGCTGCCTCACAAGGACACGATCGAGAATTTATGTCTACTTGTCACCATACTTTAGACTGATTTTTTTAAGGTGAATAGTAAATTATTAAACTCAAAGAACTCCTGCAAATGACATTTCTGATACAATACATATATCCTTGATTGTCAGCGATAATTCTCTACATTTTTTGTACAGGACTTCCCATATCAAAAAAGTTTCTTTAGATACAATTAAAAATAATTTTTAACAGTATTAGATGAAGTTATGAGCAATCAGGTGTTAATTAACCTGCACTGCAATTTGTATACAAAAACTGTAAAAAAAAATCAAGCTCATTGCAAATATCAGAAATTTCAGTTCTATGAAAATCAAGGTTATCAACCCAAACACAACAGCCAGTATGACTGAAAAAATCGGTGCTGTCGCCCGATCGGTTGCCAGTCCTAAAACTGAGATTATCGCCTGCAATCCGCAGTCTGGGCCTGCTGCGATCGAGGGACATTACGACGAAGCCTTGAGTATAGCTGGGGTACTGGAGGAAATTCGCAAAGGAGAAGCAGAAGGCATGGATGGATACGTAATTGCTTGCTTTGGCGATCCGGGACTGCTGGCAGCACGGGAGTTGACAAAAGGGCCAGTGTTGGGAATTGCCGAAGCCGCGATGCACGCAGCCTGTTTTGTCTAAACCGGGTTTTCTGTTGTCACAACTCTGGGACGGACAAGGACGATCGCTCAACATCTGGTGGATAATTACGGGATGACGAGGTTTTGTCGCAATGTTCGGGCGATCGACTTACCGGTATTGAGTTTAGAAACTCCTGATGCAAAAGCTGCAATTTGGCAAGAATGCCGTTTGGCGCTGGCAGAAGACCATTGTGGGGCGATCGTCCTGGGCTGTGGTGGTATGGCTAATTTACCGATGCAATTGAGTGAGGAATTAGGAATTCCAGTTATTGATGGGGTGAGTGCAGCAGTCAAATTTGTGGAAGCTTTAGTGGGTTTGGGTATAGGAACCAGCAAGGTAGGCGATCTGGCATATCCAACGTCGAAATCTTATTTGTCGGCCTAACCAGTAGAAGAGTAAGCGCAAAAAGTCGAGGGCGGACTTGGCTGATACCAACACTATTCTGGGGCTTCTAGCAGCGGAGAACGACTCAAAGCCTGTGTAGGTAAGGATTGTATTCAATTTGTATTCAAACGAGGCAAATTGTATTCAATTTGTATTCAATTTCTAGTCAACTAGACCCCTCACTAACCGAAAAAATCAGCAATAAAAAACCTCAAACCGTTGATTTCTCGTTGGTTTGAGGCTTTTATAGACGTAAGCGGGCGGCGGGAATCGAACCCGCATAGTTAGCTTGGAAGGCGGTAGGGGGGAATCGCTCAATCCTTTACACGGTATCGAGTATCAATATTTGGGTTTTTTATCCAGGCAGAATGATACTCACTTGATACTCAGTTTGGTAAAATTGGTAGGTCAATTTCAAGTGAGGATGTGCTCATGACTGAGAAATCTGGGTCACGTGGCAGAGCTTCTTATGGTTCTGTCGTGGTGCAAAACTTTAGAGGGAGGTTGCGACTGCGATTGCCGAGGCATCTCTACGAGGGGGAGCAAAAATACTTATCCTTGGGAATGCCGGACACTTCCGAAAACTGGGAACTGGCAGAAGCCAAAGCACAGTTGATTGAATCTGATATCAAGTTTGAGCGGTTTGACCCCACACTCAAAAAGTACAAGTCACAGACTCACCTGACTGTAATTGAGACTATCAAGCCAAAACCAGAACTGACATTGACCCAGTTGTTCTCTAAATACTTGGAGTTCAAGAAGCCAGCACTCAAGACGACAACCTTCAATTACCTAGTGACGGGTATTCAGCGCTATGTTGACCGTTGCCCTCACCAGCCTCTGTCTGAGGACGGCGCTTTGCAGGTACGCGCTTGGTTGCTGGAAGATACGACTAACAG
>JAYUGZ010000081.1:0-6027 GCA_043767465.1 Cyanobacteriota bacterium | reverse complement strand
CTGAAACAACAAGTAATCTCCCGCATCAATCCACCTGCGACAATTGGTCAAAGTTGGCTGGTTTGGGGACAATTGACTGCTGATGACCAAGATGCTTTAGCAACTGCTAAAAATTGCTACAACAAACTCAATCTATTCCCGAATGCTAAATGGGATAGAGACTTAAAATCCACAGGGCAATTTTTAAATGCTGATTTTTACGAATTGTGGCTACCACCGGGAGATAGGGGCAATATCAGTCAAAATTATCATGTCTTAATTTGCTTGTTTCCTTACAATAACGGTCAAGCAATTGGCGATATTAGCAAGATTGTCGCTAAACTTTATGTGCATTTAATGCGATTGTTTGCCTTCCGCAATAAGGTGATTTGGGCTTATACTCAAAGCCGCCAACTTAAAGCTGATTTGAAAGATGCTGCGCGGACGATTCAACAAATTGTTACTCAACTCCCGAATCAGGTGAATGCGCCGAAAGTTGACTTGAAAGAATTGCAGCAAAGTTTGGTTAATTCCTTGACAATCTTCTCGGTTTATGCTAATTATATCAGCAGATTGGAAGAGCAAGAAAATACAATCAAAACTAATCTGAAAAATTATAAGAGACGGCTGGAAACTATCGGTAAGGAAAGGGGAAATGATGCCGAAGCTTTTAAGTTTATGGCAAGTTTTAGCGATTTTGCTAAGGAGAAGTATGTTTGGCAAGTGGCGGCGGATAATCGGAGTTTGACTGCGGGTTTGAGGTTGTTGGAAAATGCGATTCAGACGATTGAGGGGATTATTGAGATTGAGAGGGCTAAGAGCGATCGCACTTTAAACTTTACCATTGGTACAGTGGGCGTAGGAATTGGCACCAGCGGAGTCGCCGCCAGCATCTACGCCAGCCAAATCAAAAGCCCCGCTAGCCCGGAAAATCCGATGTCGGCCAGTCAAGTTCTCGTGTTGAGTCTGCTTCTGGGAATTGCAGGAGGCTTAGTCAGTGCGGGTTTATTAAAATTGCTTGACAGAATTCGGGGCTCGAAATAAACCGCAGATGGGGCTGAGGGCGCACAGAGAAGACAAGGGGAGAAAGTTATTGAGGGTTGATAACTCTGAGGATTTCTGTTAGTTAGCAGGCTTGACATCTTCCCACCAAAGCTGGACATAAGGCCAGAATACTTGATCATCATCTAGCCTGACTGTCACTTCATAGCGATCGATCTGAGTGAGTTCGCCTGTTTTACCATTGAATTGCAATTGTTTGGGATCGTCGGTGTGAATTTCTACCTTGTGATTCAACAGTGGTAGCATTTGCTTTGAAGAACCATGAAACGGATTTTTGCCTCTGAGCACATAGCCACCAATGAAAGATATGTACATTAAAGTTAGGAAAAATACTGTACACAAACTCACAATCAACAGTGTTTTTGGTTGTGAAAAATTGGTATAAACGCTCGTAACTCCTACTACCATTGTTCCGAAAAATAACAGACTCGGCAGCAAGAGTCCATCTCCCAGAAACTCGCTACAAAAAAGCATCAGGGGTATCTGAAAACCAAATAATGCAGCTACCCAAATCCACCCACTCAGCAAGGATTCAGATAGTAGCCAATTCATTGCTACCGTCAGCCCGATCGCAATTCCTATGGCCCAAACTGATATCCCAGAATCGTAATATCTGACGGGAAGAACTACATAAAAGAATGTAGCATAAGCAACACCCGCAACAGCTAAAGCTAATCCACTAATTATTTCATTCCAATTCAACTCCTGTCCCTCTCTCCTATTTAGGATCGATCGACTTAACAAATTGTTGTACAGGCTGCGGTAGAGCCGGCACAAAAGTCTTTCTAAAACCCCTAACATCAAACACTCGCCACAAAATACCCACCGCTACCGTCAAGAAAAATAACGCTCCCAACAAATTGAACAGGTTAGACAGAAAACTGCTGTCCCTTTTTTTCGGAGCCGTAATATGTTTAACGCGATATACAGCGGGCTGATAATCTCTCGACTCCTCGCGACTGCGCGGCGGCGTTTTGGGGCGCGAAGTCGCACTGCGGTTCCCCGTGAAACCGGTTTTAGGAGTTTTACTAACACTGCTGGGCGAGTTCAACTCGGAATCGCCACGCATCGTGAACTTGCTAGTAGATGTCCCGGTTTTGCCAACAGCCGCATTCTGAATTCTACTGTTAGAGCGTTGAGTTGATTGGCGATCGGCGAGGGTGCGCATCAAACTTTGCAATTGCTGAGTCGCCGTCGGCGGGCGTTCCCCTTTCCGCGCCCAATTTAACACCATCGCCCCAGTAATCCCGCAGAGATTCGCAGCCCCCACAGAAGCCAGCCGCTTCAGCAGAGGCTGGCTGTTCGACACAAAAATCACCAATGCCTCCTGGTGTTCTTGAGCCAAACCGTAAACGCACTGAGCCGTCGCTACCACGAGCATGGCTTGCTTGCTTTGATTTTTGATCGAAGGTTCCAGAGCGCGGTGCGTCTCTTGAGCGTCAGTTGCAATCCAGCCGCTGGCGCCAAAAAAGCGCATAAACTCCCTAGCAACTTGCTCGATGGCTGGTTCTACCGCTTGGCCGGTGAGACGATCTATTTCGTCGTACACTACTTCCGGGATATAGCAAGTTCCCACCTTGGCATATTCTTGCCACACTTGGGTTCTGCCAGCCATCAAAACATCTGCATCAAAAGTTACCAATATAGGAGGAAGTTGATTAGCCATGACTTTATCCTAGATGCTCAGATAATTTATTTTCACTTTATCTATCGAGTTTAAACAAATTTTGGGGATTAAAAAAATCAACTTTTGGTAATAGATAAATCACCCGGGCGCGGCTGTTAATTGGAAATTAGTAGTGAGGAACACGATCGCCCTTCAGTTCCCCAGTGCGATCGCCCAATTTCTTTATTTTACTAATTTACCGCAACCAGAGAGCCGATCGCCCCCACCCGCGCGGCTGCTCGCGGCCCACCGCCCCAACATCATGCAACCGCAGGCCCGCGAGCCAAACCCACATCCAGTAACTCATTCCCGAGCCCCAATCGAAAATCGCCCATCGAAAATGGTATTAGTTCCCGATTCCCAGACGCCCAGCCAAAGCCGGAGTCAACGGTAACAGTGCTGCAACCATCAAGAACAAAGCTAGCAAACCCAAAGCCGCGCGAGCGTCGTCAGGCTCAGTCAGCTCGTTGAGGCTCGGCCGCTCCAGATTCCGCTGTAAAATCAGAATCACGATCGCCCAATATAGAGCCGCCTGATTAACTAAAGAAGCGATCGCCAGCACCACAAAAGTTGCCAAAGTAGCGCGACTTGCCATTTTGCGGCCGTAGATTGCTTGTACAATTCTACCCCCATCCAACTGTCCGGCCGGCATCAAATTAATCGCCGTGATTACCAAGCCCAACCAACCGATCGCTACCAGCGGGTGAATGTCAACAATCGGCTGCTGTAAGGCCGAACCCAAAACTACTTTTGCCAAAATTCCCACCAAAACCGAGCCCTGGAAATATTCTGCGGGAATTTGAAACAAACTACCTGGGTTCGATAGTAGCAAACCCGTTACCAGCATTAGCAGAGAAACTGTTCCCCCAGCGGCTGGGCCGGCAAAAGCAATATCAAACAAAACTTTACGGTTGGGGAGCAGCGACTCAAAACGGTCGATCGCCCCAAAAGAACCTATCTGCCAAGTTGGTATAAAAAACGGCCAACTTAAACCAACATTGTACTTATTTGCCACCACTCGGCGAGCGATCGCGCCAGACCCTAAAACCGCCCAAATTCCTGCCACAATTGGCAAAACTTCTAGATATCGACGCGGCGAGTTAAAGAAATCGAAACCTAGCAGCAAACCCGCAGTTTCCAAGCTGGTAGCAATTGTTGCCAACAGTAGGACTACAGACAGGATTTTTTGAGATAGATTAGTTCGTTGCGGGTCGTTGGTGCTGGGCAAAACAATCACTACCGGCTTGTCGTCCTGATTTTCTACTAAAAATAGGCGGTAGCGATCGTTTAATTTTGCTTGCAAACTCGCCGTCAAACGCGCGTGTACTTGTTCGGGTTCTCCCCGAAGATTGCCTTTCAAGATTACCCCATCTTGATAGGGAATCGTTTCTGTGGCAAAGAAAGTATCGATGCCAAAGATGCCTTTAATTGCCTGGAGGTCTTCAACTGGAACGGGAATTATTTCTAATTCATTAGTTGCAGGCGATCTGACGATCTTAATACTTTCTTTTGCTGGCGGCTGTTCGTTTGGGGCAGACAAACCATTGCTTTGGGACTTGAACTTAGCAGGATCGAGGCGCGAGTCCAGCACTGCATCGGCTGCCGCCTTACGCAACTGACGGCCCAGATAAATGTACAATCCCGTGGATGCCACGAGCAGCAACAATACCGCAACTAGATTCAGGTAAATCCCGGCCGCGAACAAACCAAAGAACAGCAGCCAGGGACTCATCAGCGCCACTGACTGCAACCAAGCCAAAATTCCCAGTTTGCCTGCATCTTTGGCGCGATAAAATCCCCAACCCAGAATTAATAGAGCAACCAATAAAAGTGCAATTGTTGCCGTATTTTCCGATGCAATTATCGGCTTTCCGGTTGCTTGCGCAAATACCGGCTCTAATCGGTCGATCGCCATGCGGTCGAGTAATAGCATTAAATTTTGGCAAAAAATAGGAAATACAATTGCTGGGAACATTATCCAAAACCTGTCGGAAACTAGCCTGATTAATAAGGATAACCTCTGAGGGCTACTCGACCCACAACCGGCTGCTGCTATTTCAACTTCCGGGCGATCGGCTATTGACACAGCAGACTTTTTATGATAACACATCGGCTGTGACAAACATCTACTCAGAAAAGTAGCAGTGTCGGCATGGGAGCGGGAAGATTGACCGGGGGAAAAGCAGGCGGACTTGAATGTTTTTCTGATGCGGGCGGGTTCGGAAACAACTACGAAACAAATAAGATTTGGGCCGCTCTCTACTTTGCGGTAAAGAACGGCTCAAATCCTTTGTACTATTAGTTTTTGTTAATGGGTACGGCAGGACTTGAACCTGCGGCTCGCTGCTTAGAAGGCAGCTACTCTATCCAACTGAGTTACGCACCCAACTCAAAAATTGTTAACAACATCATTGTATCCGTACAGTGTGCGATCGAGCAAATAAATATTTTATGACTTACGCAGAAACCAGTTCTATCTACAAAAATACGGTGTGGAGCGCGATGGCTAGGGGTTCAGTTGACAGGTGACAGTTGACAGCTTGGCCGCTCGCGAAGCCGAAGGGATGAGTGCGACCTCTACCCTTAAGTCCGAGGATTGGAGTAATGAATAGTCTGATTTTAATTTCTCGCCTTTAAGGGTGGAGGCTTTAAACCAATTCTTTGGAGTAAAAAACCAAAGCGATCCGAGTCCCCCTGCGTCCACCCTTCGTGTATGTCACAAAAGCTGGAGGGACTCACCTGCAAACAGCACAGTTGTCAAAAAATTACCGAAAAATTAGATATCGTCCTCAGATTTGAGGCATGAGTTGAGCAGCAGTGACTAATTTGCTCATAGGCTAGGATTCTGCTTGACTTGATCTTTGAGCAAAATGTGGTAGAACTAGGATTGAAAGACTCAGGTGAAAATCCCTGATGGTACGGAGCCTCTCTATAAGCTTCCTCTACGGCATCAAAGCAAAACAGTCAATCGCCCGATCGGCACGATCGCGAAAATCAAGCGTTGCCAGTACAGCAGTCGTAAGTTGTGCGCCCAGGATGTTCCTTGCTGCATTAGTTTATAGGCCCGGGTTGAGAGACAATCTCAGCTTAGTTTGTTAGCATTTGTTAGCAACAAAGTATCGGAACGCTTGAGGAGAGAATTATCTCTGAGCGATCGGGAGCAACCCTGCTAACTTAAGTGGGTTCGCTGAATCAAGAATCCCCTAGCCTCAAGGCTTGGGGAGTGTCAAAAGCACAGCACCTCGGCCATGACAGGAGTCAAATCGCAGTGTCATGTTTATTCTGAAACGGCAGGATGTTGAAATAACCAATTTTCAACA
>JAYUGZ010000080.1:0-15289 GCA_043767465.1 Cyanobacteriota bacterium | reverse complement strand
CCGATCGCAATTCCGGGCTATTTTTCACCCCCATCAAATGTCCGACAATGCTCCAGCTCCAATTTAAACGCTCCCCGAGCCGCTGCAAGGGTTCTACTAAACCGCTCCAAGTCGGCTCGACAGAAGCTTCTAAGGCAGCTAGCGAGGCTTCTAGTTCGGTCAGCAGTTGGGTAATGGCAGGGACTACGTGTTCGGGTGCGATCGCGTCAAACGGTGGCAATCCTTTCCCAATTAGTAACGGGTTATCAGCAATAGTTACGGTTGCAGTCATTTAATTTTCTTGTAACAGGTTGAAAACAGGTGAACTAGACAGATTAGCTTTTAAACTTGTAACACAGTTGTCCAAAAAATTGGACTCCAGCCCGGAGAGGAAGAGAAGGGGAGAGTGGGAAAATCTTCCTTCTGTCAACTGTCAACTGTCAACTGTCAACTGACAACTGTCAACTGACAACTGTCAACTGTCTTGTGTGTGCTGCAACTGCTTGACAACCGTGATTAAACGCTTGAGGTGAGGTTTGACAACTTCTTGCTGCTCGTGTTCCAAACGGTGGATTTGAGCTTGGACTACAGACAAATCCGGAGTCGATTGGTGTGCGGGAGCTTGCAGTTGGCTTTGCAGATTGGCCATGACTTTCTGGATTTCAAAAAATCGAGTATTTACTACTTCCCAGTCGTCTCGGGTAATCGCAGTTTCTGTCAAGCCTTTCGTGGCGCTTTGCAGTTGTTCTATAGCCTGTTCCACAGCTTCGAGATTTGCCGGTTTAGCCTCTGGAAAATCTTGCAGTTGTGCGCTCACCTGCTGCCGGACATCGATCGCAGCAGATGCTACGATGTCTTGTAAAGAAGCGACCGACTCTCCCAAACTCAGCAACTGCCGCTCGATGTCGATCGACTCCTCAAAACCTTCAGCCCTAGGCAGTGTATCCATTTGCTGGCGCAGCGCTGCAATATCTGCTGACAACTGCCTGCGCAATTTAACAATTACCGTCACCGCCGTTTTTTCGACCTTATTTACAGACTTTTGCACTTGGGCGATTTCCGAATTTTGATGAAGCCGCGCTTGCTGCTCGAACCGATATCGGTTAGCCACATTCAGCGACAAAGCCAAAGTTAAGGGAGCTACCCCGTAAAAAGCTTGACCCGACACGGCCACCGCCACGGAACCCAAACCAGAGGCCGCCAGAGAGGCGTATTCTGCTAGCTCCAGCCAGTGTCTTTGAGGAAAACTTTGCCTCAAGTGGTTTCTAGCAGGGGGGTTTGGCTTCCGCACGGCTTTTTGGGTCATAGTATTTTCTTGTGGTTGGTAAGGTTGCAAGACTTGGTGGAGCATCGATTTATATCCTTTTTTTCAGTTATATGTTTTAGATTATTTCCTGCCACTCTTCTATTTTTACCTTATTCCGTAGGTTAAGGATGACTGACACATTATTCTATATTTGCTTGGGGTCTTGCTGTCGCCGACAATTCCGGCTGTTAAAATCTCAACCCCAAGGTGCCCTCTATTTTACAGGACGGCGACGCGATCGGGTTCGGGCGATCGACAATCGCTGTGGAAGCCAACCTATTTTAGATTTTTTGAGATTTTAATTTTAAAAATGCGACCTATTGACGGCGATCGAAGTTTTGAGCCGATCGGGAGTTGCATTTTTGTTCGTGCATTGATATAATTTACTTTTTCTCAATTTCCCGCATCTAATTTACAGCAAAAATTGACAAATGAAATCAGAAAAACCCGAAAATGCCGATCGGCTAAAATCTATGTTCAGTATCGCAATCTTTATAATTCTCGTCTTAGCAGTAGGATTTTTAAGCGTGAATTTTATTTCAGCTCTCTATGCAAAATTTGGTTAAAATAACTGAATTAGTCATCAGTCATTGGTCATTAGTCATTAGTCATCAGTCATTGGTAATTCTTCCATCCCTTAAATGCCGTACATTGCTCGTTGCCGAAATTCCCTCTTCCCTCTTCCTTCTTCCTTCTTCCTTCGTAAACAACTAAGGTAAAAACTTGCGAACTTGATATTCGCCACTTTCGGCGATCGCAATTTGCAAATCCCCCATTTTGGCATCCAACTCATCTATGGTGCTTTGCGGCACCGACTTCCACTGCTCTTTCGTTTCCCAGCGAATCACCATCACCACCTCATTTTCCACCGAATCAATCCAAACTTCTTTGCCCAAAAAACCGGGGAAACTTCTTAGTCCAGTAGTCCAAACTTCTTCATCTCGCACAATAAACTGCTCCCACTTTTCGGCAGGTACTTTAAATTTCAGCCACTCGATTACCATCTTAGTTTTCCCCGTTATAACTGAATCGATTTTAGATCTTAGATATTGTACGGTGCGTCAGGTTAAAATCATTAGTCTGTGATCGTCACATTCAGTCCTGACGCACCCTACTGCGAACAGTTTTGGGTGAGATCAATTAATCATTACCGATCGCAATTTTAATTGTCAACTCAGTTCCCTGTCCCGGACGAGAAACACACTGCAACTCACCGCCGTGCTTTTCTACTACCAAATGCTGGGAGATTGCCAGACCCAAACCTGTGCTCGTGGCCTGACATTTAGTGGTAAATAAAGGGTCAAAGATGCAGCCGAGGACTTTTTCAGTCATGCCAGGGCCGTTGTCGCTAATGGCGATCGCCACTTCGTTTTCCCCTATCACTTCCGTCCGAATCCGAATTTCGGGATTGAATATTTCAGATCCCGAGCCACCCGCAGACAACAAAGACTGACTTCCCATTATACCATACTTTTCAGAATTTCTCCCCCCTTCTTCCAAAGCGTCGATCGCATTTGTCAACAAGTGCATGAACACTTGATTTAACTGTCCCGCATAGCAGCACACTCGCGGCAAATTCCCGTATTCCTTAAATAGAGAAATTCCCGGGCGCCCGCCTTTAGCTTGCAGGCGATTTTGCAAAATCAGCACTGTGCTGTCCAAGCCTTCATGGATATCCACGGGCTTCATTTGGGCTTCGTCAGTACGCGAGAACAAGCGGAGCGATCGCACGACATCCCGAATCCTTTGGGAACCCACTTTCATTGAATTTAGCAGTTTTGGCAAGTCTTTTTTGATGAATGCTAAGTCTAATTCTTCCATCAAATCTTGAATTTCCGGCACAGGATCTGGATAATACTTTTGGTAAAGCTCGATCGAGCGCAGCAGTTCTTGAATGTAACCATTAGCGTGGCTGACATTCCCGGAAATAAAACTAACTGGATTGTTAATTTCGTGCGCTATTCCTGCCACCAACTGCCCCAGAGATGACATCTTTTCTGTTTGAATTAATTGAGTTTGAGTTCGCTGCAAAACTAACAGCGTCTGCTCTAATTTCGCCGCTTGCTGCCGCAGGCGTTCTTCCGATGTTTGCAAAGCCCAAAGAGACTGTTTGCTTTCTGTAATGTCCAATCCCACAAATACCGCCGCCGTACTTTTTTGGTATTTTTGAGCAACAATTAAATAAGTTTTATTTTCTCCTCTGAGGTGCGCTGTTACTTCTTGAGATATCTTCTTTTCAGGGCGGGCAAAAAAATCGTAGACTAAATCGTTAAATTTGGGACTTGTCTCTAAAAAACCTACTTTTTGACCCGTAAATAGTTCCGCAGGCATTTGGAAAGCGCTAGCTAAATGTCGGTTTACTCCCAAGTAGCGCAAATCGGAACTTACCCAAGAAACTAATCCGGGCACGGCATCCAAGACAGCTTGAAGTTGCTCTTTCGCCTCTAAAAGCGCTGATTCTGCTGCTTGGCGAGCCGAAATGTCGCGGGCGATCGCGCAGCGGTATTCGCAGCCCCCGTATTCTAAATAATTGACTTTAACTTCGACAGGAAAACTAGCGCCGTCTTGGGTTTTATAAGTGGTTTTAAAAGTGAGGTTGCTTTGCTGCTTCAGTTGCTCCCAGTGTGCGGGCCAATCAGATGCTAACAACTGCGAATCGATGTCGCTAACTGTCAGGTTTAGCAGTTCTAATTCCGAGTAGCCGAAAAGATGGCAAGCGGCTTGGTTCGCGTAGCAAATTTGACCGTCGGAGGTAGTGAAAAAAACTGTATCAGCAGCATGATCGAGGGCAATTTCAGTTAGTTGCTGTTTGGTTTCTAACAGCGGGCTTTTGACCTCGGACGTGCATTTATTGTCGCAATTTGTTTGGGCCATCTTTTCGGCAAACAGGATCAAACCGCCGATCGCACCTTCGTGATTTTTCCACGGCCAAAATACCCATTTGACTGGCGCGCCCCCACAACCTCCGCTTTTTTCTGCTACAGATGCGGGCGATCGCCCCACCACAAATTCGCTGGATTCCAACACTCCCGCCAAAATGGCGCGAGCATTTTGCTGCCAACATTCCGGGAGATTCGGGAACAGTTCCCAGTGAGACCGACCGATCGCCTCGCCGCAGTCGAGCCCGCAATCTGTTTCCCAGCGACGAGAAACCGACAGATAGCGCATTTCACAGTCTACCATTGCTACGGCGTCGGCGGAGCGCTCCACAAACCGCCGAAATCCATCTTTACTTTCGGACACGGCGGCCTCTCGGGGGTGTTGGTGGGCGATCGGGATTGTCCCTCGGCATACCTTCCCAGTCGAATTTTTTGCTGAACTGGCGAGTGTTTGCACGGTGTAGGATTTCCTCCATAGCTGTCAATCGAATTTAAATTCAACAATTGAAGAATTTGAGATTTACTCCACAGATGAATCTGGGAGCCGGAACTTGAGGCTAAAATTAGGGGTTCACCACCACAGGAGTCGGGGCTGGTATCCGTTTTTAGGCAGGTCAAGTTTGAAATATTTTATTTGAGACTAAAAATGCTGTTCCCTGATTTGTCTGGGCGACACCCCAAAAGGGTATCACCCATCATTGATATCATTTTTGATGGGATGTGTCTATAGGTACTCACAAAAAGTTCCCCCAAACTTCGAGATTCAGGAGATTTCTGCATCATTGCACGGTATTTGAAGTCGTGCCACCCCGTGCGATCGCCCAAATTGCCTGAGACTTTACGTGTCCGCTCAAACAAATTTGTGCGTAAATTCACTGGTAAAATCCACTCTGCCTTTCCGCAACATTGCAGGATCTAATCTTTCAGTGGTGTTGCACGTCATCAACACTACGAGTTTCTGCTGAAATTGAATGCCGTGTTCGTCCATCACGCTTTGATACAAAGTTCCATCCAGCAAACTCAAAATATGTTCAGTTTTGTTAGTGCGTTGGGCCGCTGCGGTCGATCGATCTTGAGCCAAATTATCAGCCTCGTTAATAATGATACAAATTCGCTCCAAATAACTCGGCGGCACAAAATTTTCCACAGCATCGTGGTCTAAGATAAAAATGACATAACCAAGCGGCACTAAAATCTCCTTTGCTACCGCTTGCGCCCACACAGTTTTGCCCGTCCCCGGCGCGCCGCTAACCAAAACAGCCAACTGATTTCGCTCCAAAATTGCCTGCTGAACAGTATCCGTAAAACTTTGAACTTCCGCCGAAAAAGTCCGAATTGGGAACTGACTGTGAACCTGTCCGACGCGGCTTTTGTACCCGCTGAGAATCACCGCTAAATTGTAAGTCGCCTTGCTAACCAGCGGCGCAATATCCTTACAAATCAGAGTGTAACAGCGTCTGCCCCTATCGTAGCTGTCAATTTGCAGCCAACAGCCACATCGTCCCCAATAAGCATAAACAGTACCCAAAACTTCCAAGCGTTCCCAGCTAACAAATCGCTCCGGCGGATAAGAAAAATGCCGTTCCATAAAAAACTGCGTAATCGCATCTGGTTTCCCCAGCAAATCCAGAACTTTAAAAACAGTAATCTCTTGCAGTTTGTTGAGAACGTAGTCGATAGGAATGCTAGAGCGGCTGACCAATTGAACAACAGGCGTTTCCGTAACCAAAACATCTTTGTAGCGGTAATCCGGGTAAACAGGCTGCGGAGTAACGTAATCCCAGAACTCGTCAATTTCGTAACGAGTATTTTCCGAAAATACATTTAAAATATTTGCCCACCAGGTATATTGATGTCGTCCCATGGCATCGGCAATATCGCTAGCTGCATCTAAACTTTTTTGAGCGAGTTCTACGGGGTCGGTAGATGCTAAGTGCACCAGGTATTGCAGATCGAATTGACGATATAGAGGTCGCCAGCCAGAGCCGAGCAGTCCTCGATTTTGAGGATTGTTTTGATTGAAATTGTTGTCGCGGTCGCCCATATTTTCCGGACTCATGTTGTAAAATTCCTAGTTCTTTTTATTTTAAAATATTTTCGGCAAGTTTACACAAAAAAGCAGAATTTTATCCCTTTAGTTTGAGATAATTTGGCGGGACAAAATCGACCAGCCAAACTTGGTTTGCCGAGCAGTAAAATGGATGACCGTCGCCCTGCATTGCTGCGGCATCTACAGCAAAGACTGCCGGGATGCCGTGTCTGGCACCTACTTTACGCGCTGTCTGAATGTCCGCCGACAAATGAACGTGATGCCGCGACATTTTCCTAATTCCTTGACTGAGAATAGATTCGACGGCAGTGCTATCTGTTCCGTGATATAAAATATCTGGGGGAACAGCCGGTTCTAACTGCAAGTCAACCTCTACGCTGTGTCCTTGGTTGGCACGAATGAGATTTCCTGTGGAGTCGAAGGAAAAGCGCTGCTTGTCGTTTTTTGCAACTACTTCCTTGAGTTCGGAAAGCTGAACAGGAAAGTTATTTTTTTGGCAGGCATCCAGGAGTTCGCTAACCGGAACCCAGCCCCCATGCGCGAGTTGAATGCCGATGCGCGAGGGCGCGTGGCGCAGGTGTTTGCTGAGATATCTGCTGATTTTGATTAATCGGGTATCGTTCACTATCTTACTTTATTGATTGAGTTATTTCGTGGATAAATCTGGTTTATTTAATCTGTTGGCACTGCGAAAGGGTGAGTGAAGCCAAAGCTGGTCTGCTTAAATCTAAAATTATTTGTATCTTTCGTTTAGACGCGAATCTCGATCCCCCTAAATCCCCCGAAAGCAAGGGGGACTTTTAGCCTTTCCGGTTCCCCCTTTTTTAAGGGGGGTTAGGGGGGATCGAGACTAAGCTAGAAGCGAGATTTCTAATTAATTTTAGTCTTAAATTGACACCAATGTGAGCTAACTAATCGTAGGGTGCGTCAGGATAAAAATTCTTGAGTAGTCAAAATATTCATTCCTGACGCACCGTACAATAACTCGTCAATCGGTGCGCATTGCGCACCCTACAAAAACTACTTTCGGACGACTCCGCCAAAAATAGCAAAATTGAGATAGCGCCAGTGACAAGCTGCGTCTGCAAAACCCGCTGCTGCCAGCCACTTGGTTTGCTCCTCCACAGATGAGGGAATATCTTCTTTTAGATAGTTTTGAAACCAGGCTGCATCGTCTTCTCCATTAGCTTTCATGTACTGCCGCCACAAGTTTTCGTATTGCTCGGTCAGCTTTGGAGTAGCACCTGTCACAATATCTCGGATTAGCAAGATTCCCCCGGCATTCATTGAGTGAAAAAGTTTGTGAAATAGCTGTTGTTTCCCTGCGCCGTCTAGGTGGTGGATTGCCAACCCTGAAACTACCAAATCGTAACCGCTGCCGAAATCATCTTCTGCGAAATTTCCCTGCTGCAATGTCAGCCGTTCTCGGAAAGCGGACAAGTTGGTTTGACAAACTTTGAGCATATTTTGGGCCATGTCAAAGGCTGTGACATTTGCTTGAGGAAATGCTTGCAAAATCAGGGCAGAAAGTATGCCTGTTCCAGCGCCTAAATCCAGAACTTTTATGTTAGCATTGGTTTCAAAAGGGATTAACTGCAATATTAAATCGTGTTGCTCGCGATAGCGCGGAATGAGCCGGGGAATTAAACCGTCATAATCAAATGCTCTTTGTTCAAATTGCTCGCGTACAGCATCTAAATTCATAGACAAATCCACAGACGATTTTCCTCAAACTGTTAATAGCTGAGTGCGCAAATGCACTTTGGTTGCTCTGTCCTTTGAAAGCATATTACAATGATAATACAAAATATTTACAACCATGTCAAGATGTAGGAGAAAATAATTTAACAGCAGTGGCGGCCGATCGCAAAACACGGACTTTGTTCGCCCTTTCCCCGCCAATTATTGCGAACTGTCAAGCTCTGCACACAGATCTGCCGCGTGGAGATGAGGTAGAATGCCACCGGGCTGAAAGCCTGCGCAGCGAGGAAATTTTCAGGCAGATCGGAGGGCAGGGTAATAGGGTAATTGTGAGAAAAAAGTTGGCTGTTTGCACCAGCGGGCGATCGCCCCGCTCGCAGAAGATATGTCTTGAGATTGACAAAAATTATCATAACTTTAGATAAAAATTGAGGTAACTCCCCAACGGATGTGCTACCTGCCAATTTTTCATGAAAATGAAGAGATACAAAATATTGCACCCGCCGGTGCGGGCAAAAAAAACAGTGATAATGAATCAGGATGCGAGTAGAGTAGGTGTCAGCCGTCAGGGGAAAATAGAAGCAATGGAAATCCAACAGCGGAGCCAACATAAAGCACATCGCCAGCGACCAAACGCGCCCGATCGCCCAGAAAAAAATTCTACGGTAAAAGAAGTAGATTCGTCACTGCAAGAATATTTAGATTTTAAAGTAGCGATCGACCGCTCGGCGCTGGCGGTGAGGACAGACGCCCGAGGAATTATTAACTACGTCAGCGATCGAGTTTGCAGCATCTCTAACTATTCGCGTGCCGAACTGATCGGCTGCCACTTCCGCATCCTCCACTCGGAATACAAGTCTTCGGAATTAATCAAAAATCTGCTGTCAACTGTTGCCAAAAATGAAGTTTGGCAAGGAGAAATAAAGAACCAAGCCAAGAATGACAGCGAATATTGGGTGTACGCAGCAGTAGTTCCGCTGTTGGACTTGCAGGGAAAACCCTGTCAGTATTTGGCGATCGGATTCGACATCACCGATCGCAAAGCCGTTGAAGCAGCCCAAGCCGCAGCCCACCGCGCCAAAGACGAATTTCTGGCGATCACGTCCCACGAACTGCGATCGCCCCTGAGCGCGATTTTGGGATGGGTGCAGCTAGCTCGATCGCGCAAGTTAAACGAAGCCACAACCAACCGCGCTTTGGAAATCATCGAGCGCAACGCCAAACTACAAAACCGGCAAATAGACAACCTCCTCGATCTCTCGCGGCTGCTGCGGGGGAAAGTCCAGCTCAACGTCGGCCGGGTTCACCTCCCGTCTGTGATCGAATCGGCGATCGAGACCCTCCGCCCCGCCGCCGATGCCAAAAACATCCGCATTGAAACACATTTCTACCCCGCAGTCAGCTACATTTTCGCAGATGCAGAACGCTTGCAGCAAATAGTCTGGAACCTCCTGGCCAACGCCATCAAATTCACCCCAGAATCGACACTAGACCCCGTTGCAGTGCGGATCGAGCCTACCCCGTCGGGTACCTTGATACGGTTCAGCGACAGCGGTTGCGGGATCGACCAGAAATTTCTGCCCTACATCTTTGACTACTTCCGCCCCCAAGATAGCTTCCAGTCCAAGGAACAAAACCGGCTCGGCCTGGGGCTCTCAATTGTGCGACATTTGGTGGAACTGCACGGGGGAACTGTTTGGGCTGCAAGTCCCGGGCCCGGACAGGGGACGACGTTTGGGGTGCTGCTGCCGGTGGCGCACAGCAACAGTTCGAGCGATCGCGCTCCTGCGATCGCCCACATCGAAAGCAGACCGGGCTCAGTTACCAAACCCCTAGCGTCCAAGCAAGTGCTGGTGGTGGAAAGCAGCGCCGATATCCGGGAATTTCTCAAAACAGGTCTCGAAGCATTTGGAGCCAAGGTAACAGCCGTGGGTAGCGCCTGCGAAGCGATGGCCGAATTGGAACACTGGCGGCCCGACGTGTTGGTGAGCGATATGGCGATGCCGGAAACAGATGGCTGCGATTTGATCCGCCGCGTCCGAGCCATGGAAATGTCCGAGCAGAGGGAGCTGCTGCCGGCGGTAGCCCTGACCGGAGGCGTTCGCGAGGAGGATTCGGCATCGGCCCTCTCTGCGGGGTTTCAGAGGCATTTGTCGAAGCCGGTGGAAGCCAATCAGTTGGTGAGCGCGATCGCCCAATTGGCCGGACTGACTGAATTCGGCTCCCCAGAGCTCGGCGCCGGAAATGTCGGGGCGATCGCACCCCCAACCCCGCTGTCGGACTCTCACAGTTTTGACGACAAAAATAATGGCGAAGCATCAACAACAGACAGCCGAGAATTACCGCTGTTGCTGGTAGTAGAAGACAACAATTTTCTGCTGGCTTACCTCCAAACTTTATTGACTCCGTACTATCGAGTCGCCGTGGCGATGGACGGGATTGAAGGTTTAGAAAAAGCCAAAAAATTGCAGCCCAATTTGATTTTGAGCGACCAAATCATGCCCAGACAAAATGGACTGGATTTGCTTAAGGAGATTCGGAACACACCGGAATTGAGTTCGACTCCGGTCATCTTTTTGACAGCGCGATCCGGCATGGAAGCTCGGATCGAAAGTTTGGATGCTGGTGCTGATGATTATATTTCCAAGCCTTTTGACGAGAGGGAACTGCTGGCGAGGGTAAAAAATTTACTCAGAACCCACGCAGCCGAACATCAGTTGACAGTGCTCAACCGTCAGTTACAGCAGCAGAAAGGACAGTTAGAAAAGGTGAATCTAGCGTTGCAGTATTTTGCAACTTATGATAGTTTGACTGAGGTAAGAAACCGACGCTTTTTTAATGAATATATGGATACGGAATGGCGGCGGTTGGCGAGGGAAGAAGCACCGCTGTCTTTGATTATGTGCGACATCGATTATTTCAAACTTTACAACGATACTTACGGCCACCAAGCGGGAGATGAGTGTTTGCGGCAAGTGGCGCAGGTTCTCCAGCGTTCGGTAAAGCGATCGGCTGATTTAGTTGCGCGTTATGGTGGAGAAGAATTTGTCATAGTTTTGCCGAATACGGATATCGAAGGTGCGACTTGCGTTGCTGAAATTATCAACCAGCAGGTGCGGGGTTTGCGCATAGTTCACGCTAAGTCTGGTGTCAGCGAATACGTCACGCTGAGTTTGGGTGTGGCTTGCTGCATTCCGGCGCCGATGTCGCAGCCGGGGACGTTAATTGCGATCGCCGATGAGTCGCTTTATAAGGCAAAAAAGGCTGGGCGCGATCGAGTTTCCGTTGCTGCATTTGAAGCATAATAGTCCTTAGTCAGTAGTCAACAGTCATAAAAATTAATACGGGATGTGGGAAACTCAGACACTTTAGTGCTGAGAGGAAAGCGACGCGGGGACTTCAGTCAAGAGTGTCTTCCTTGTTGCTATTTTTGCTGAAATATTGTGTTATATTCAAGAAGTGAGTAAGAACAAACATCTACGTGTTGAGACATCCTAGTTGGCGTGAAATTCCCGCCCCTGGAAACAACGGTAAGCGTGCAAACTTGATGACAGTATGACAGTAAAGGGCAAATAATAGCAGGTTGTTGAGCGTACCGCATTTTGGCAAGCGTGATGGTTCAGAAAACATTAAAACGCAAAAGTAGCTAGAAACCTAAATTTGATTTGGGTGACTAAGTAGACGGTGTTTGACGACCGTAGCGAGAGTTAGGCTTTGGGTAAATCCAAAACCCACTCTGTCCGCAGAATCTCAGCGTCTTTAGACCTGAGAGTGTCAATAGTACAATTACAAATGCTGAAAGAGTCACTGAAAAAAACACAGTTGTTCGAGGGACTTGACAAACAGGTAAAAGATGAAGGGGCTATTTGATTTACTGAAGTTCTCGATCGAAGATTTGGTGGAATAGTCTGGGTTGGGCGATCGCACTTCGTTTGAGCTAAGACAGAAAAGGGCGATCGCGCGATCGATCTAATCTAGAAGTGCGATCGCCCTTGATGAGAAGCCTCTAGCTGTCTTCGGTACTGCTAGGAACAGCCTCTAGATTGACATCAGCATTAAACACAATGACAAATCGAGCATTGGGGATTAACTGTCGGATCATCCGCTGATGGCCCTCAGCATCAGAATGCCGGAAAAAATGGGCGACAGTGATTCGCTGCATATTGGGCAGCAAACGAACTATCAGCCACCTGTTGAGGCGGTCTTTGTAAGGCATAATTAACATGGTCTCCATTTAGTGTTGGATTTTTCTGCACGGGAATGGTTGCCAAAGCCAGTTCAATGCTTGTCTAGGGCGGGGACTGGCTTTTGACTTGTTTTTAGACTTGGCGCGTATAGTTCCTAATTTCAGAGAAGACTACAGAAATTAGGTTCTTTATAGT
The DNA here is from genome assembly GCA_043767465.1 of Cyanobacteriota bacterium. Classification (GTDB taxonomy): domain Bacteria; phylum Cyanobacteriota; class Cyanobacteriia; order Cyanobacteriales; family Microcoleaceae; genus Microcoleus. Next base: position 2,992 of record JAYUGZ010000080.1, on the reverse strand, counting down.
CTCTATTTTTACCAATGGCTATCTATAAAGTCAATAGTTTTTGATGAAACTTGCCTAAAATAATTAACTATATGTAGTCAATTAACTGTAGATATTCAGTTGACTATATATGGTCAACTGAATACATATAATCAACTGAATGAGGGATAAATAATGACGCTGGGACAAAAGCTAAGAAAACGACGTGAAAGTCTGCGTTTAACTCGGATACAAGTGGCAAGGGCGTGCCATGTTGTTGAGTCCACAGTTGTCAACTGGGAGATAGACAGACACGTGCCAAAGCTTTACCCAGTACAGATGAAGGCGCTGTGTGATTTACTGAAATTCTCGATCGAAGATTTGGTGGAATAGTCTGGGGAGTTGCAGCGGGTGGGTTGGGCGATCGCACTTTTTGCTGGGTTGGGCGATCGCACTTCCTTTGAGCTAAGCCTGCTAAAAAGTAAGGATTAAATTGTGCAACTGATATTAAAAGCGGTATCATAAAATAGTCGATAGCTGAGCAAATTGTGATGAATATATCTTTGACTTCAGAACTCGAAAAGTTAATCCAAGAACAGGTAAAAAAAGGTAAATATTCCTCGGCAAGCGAGATGATAGGGGAAGCTTTGCGGTTGTTGTGGGAGCGCGATCGCATTAAGGAGAAGCGTCTTGCCCAGTTGAAGGAAAAAATTCGAGTAGGGATAGAAGCAGCCAATCGCGGGGAGTTAGTTGATGGCGAAGAGGTATTTGATGAAATCGAGGAAGATATTTGTCGGATAGAGGCTCAAATGCAGCGAGCTGACGGAGTAAAATAATGGCTCGGTACTTTTTTACAATTCCAGCCAAGCAAGACATTAAAGAGATTGCCCGTTATATTGCTCAGTTTAACCCCGATTCTGCTAAAAGACTCAAGGAAGCGATGAAGCAGCAGTGCAAGTTATTGGCTGATTTTCCTAGTATGGGGCGAAGTCGAGATGAATTGGAGGTTGGTTTGCGGAGTTTTTTGGTGGAGGATTACTTGATTTTTTATCGCGCTGTCAGTGGAAATATTGAAATTGTGAGAATAGTGAGCGGTTATCGGGATATAGAGGTGCTTTTTTCGGGCGAGTCTAGCGGTGAAGGGGAAGAGGAGATTTGAAGAGTAATCTGCTGGATGAGACAGAGAGTAGCGGAGGTAAAAATGTTTCAGTGTCATCTTTGCGGTTCCACAGAGGCACAAGAAAATCTGGTTGATGAAGTGTTTCGGGTTAATGGTAAACTGTTTGTTGTTGAGAAAATTCCAGCTACGGTTTGTTCGCGCTGCGGTGAAGTAACTTTTAGTATTGAAAGGGCCCAGAGAGTCCGCAAAATGATCAACGGAGATAGCAAACCTGTCAAATCTATCGAGGTTGAAGTTTTTGCTTATTGATGAGATTATCAGAACCTTAATCGTGTAGAATTATCGTAAAATTATAGTTCAATACGCTTGGGTTAACGCTTTTGTGTCATTGCGAGCACAAGAGCGAAGCAATCGCAGAGACTATGACAGTTCTCGATTAACTGATGTGCGCACGGAGAAGTTAGCTTCTTAACTGAACCGTATTGAATTATGCGATCGGCTAAAAAGGAAGGATTAAACCGTGCAACTAGAAGAATACTTCAACTTTCTAGCACCTGATGACATTCGCCTGAAAGATTCGCGGATTGGAATTGAAACTATCTTGTACGAGTACATTTATCGCGCTCGCACCCCAGAGGAAATTGCCAATATTTACACTTCACTGACTCTCGAACAAGTTTATGCCACCATTCTGTATTATCTTCACAACAAAGAAGCTGTTAGCAACTACATCGCTGACTGGTTGGAATGGGGACGCAGAATGCGAGAGGAACAGCAGCGAAACCCGTCGCCTGCGGTGCGGAAACTGATGCAGTTAAAGGCAGAAAGCAAGAAGGCGAAAGATGCTCAAATATCTCATGGATGAAAATGTTAATCCCATTTATATTAACCAACTGCTCAGCTAAGACAGAAAAGGGCGATCGCACTTTTTGTTCATTCCTTGCCTTGTTTATGGATATCGTCCTAGATCAATCAAAACTTGACGTTCAAGTATGCGATTAGAAGCGTTGAGTTTGAGTAATCTTGCAGTAGCTCGACCAATCTGAGTGATGCCTTCAATTCTAGCATCATTAAGAACAAAGTGTTCTTCCCAGACCTGGCGGCGTGGATTAAACAAAGGAACAATTTCGTCATTAACTGGGTCTATTGTGGCTAAATCAGAACCTTTATAGCGGTTACAAGATAAACAAGAAAGAGCTAAATTATCAGCACGAGTTTGACCCTCATGTTTTAAGGCAATAATATGGTCTACTTCATGACTGTAGATTGAAACATCTTGATGAATCAGGCAATATTCACAGTGTCCTGAAGCTCTTTGAGTAACTAATCTGCGGAGTTGGTCCGAAATTGAAGTAGAAGTCATTTATTGAATAGCTGAATAGGCTCTTGCTTTTAGTAAAATCATCAGATGTTCTAGCTGCTCGTAAACATCTAATTCTGCTATTTCCATTGGATTTAGGGTCGATTCGCAGTTTTTATTAAGCAAAATTTGGAGGCGTGTCTGAGCCTGTTGTGAAACCTTGAAATTAACAATTTCTTGTGGAATTGGACTCTTTATCAAAAAATCAAGAACTTCTTGATAAACTGCGGGAATATCGCCACTATAAGTGTTGATTTCCGGCTCAATGGTTGTTGGCTGTTTAGTGACTTCTAGAATTTGCCAAAGCAATTCTGGCAATCGATTTTGCAAAGGTTCTAGACGTTGAGCCAATTCGTCGGGAATTTGAAGGGTAATTGTTGCCATTTTTTTTAGTTACTGACGCTCTGATTTAATCGTAGCACAATCAACCATTGCGATCGCGAAATGTGGACACTCCGGCACTCGCACGCAGTCAAATACCCATGAGTTCACTCGGCTGGGGCGATTCCCTACGGAATAGCTGCGCTTCACGCATTTTTTGGGAGGGCGCGATC
>JAYUGZ010000079.1:0-2415 GCA_043767465.1 Cyanobacteriota bacterium | reverse complement strand
AAATGCTGAATAAATATAGCAAATGCCTGTCCATCCATTGAATCATTCATTGTCATCAATGCCAACACTTTATTCATACTAATTGCGCCAATAGCTGTAACTTTAGCACCCCGATAAAATGCTTTTTTTTCGTATACTCTTGTCCCGCGTTGTGAACGTGCATGAGTTCTACTGAGTCCTAGTAGGATACCAGTTTCATCCAAAAATACTAAATTTTCCGGCTCGATATCTTTGATCTTTTCCCAATACTCCACTCTTAATTTTTGGACTCTTTCCGTCCCAGCTTGGCTACTGCGCCATGTTTTTTTTTTACGATTGAGTCCTAATTTCTGTAGGTAACGACACATGGCAGTTCGACTTACCCAATTTCCCGTCTTAATAACAAATAATTCACATAATTCTACCAAGGTAGCATCTTGATGCTCTTCCACCAGTATTCTGATGAGTGATTCCGCATTTGTTAGGTGACTAAATTGTGGTTTCCCCCTCTGTTTAGGTTGTAAATTCCCCTCGACTTGTTGTTGTTTTACCAGTTTTTGGACGAGACTTTTGCTGACACCAAACGTGATGGCTACTTTCCTAATTGACATCTTTTGAACCAAATGTGCTATTACTATTTTTTTGCGGAGATCGAGGGAATATGCTTTCATTAGTTTTTAATACAAGATGATATTTTGTTATTATTTATTGTACCATGATACAGCGGGAACCGCTGTAAAATCCCCTACCACCGGAACGATGGAGGGGAAATGGTGAATAAAATTATTGGTGTGTACGTGTCGCTCAGTGTCTAGACCGATCGACCTATCTCAGAGAGCAGGTAAAATAATTTCCCGGTGGGAAACCGGGAAATTATCCACAAATCAACCTTTTTGCTGACGTTCCAGCTTAGTTTTCCAATTGGCGATCGCCTTCTGAGCCGGCTGATAACTCTTAGTACCCGACGGCACCAGCGAAGCAGCTTGAACTGCCTCTTTCAGCTTTCCTTGAGAGCCGCGCAACTGAGCAATTTTGAGAATAGCTTCACTCCACTCTCCAACCAAAAGCTGAGCTGCTTCATACTTCGGCTGACCGGGCTGAATTTTATTAGCTTGCTGGATACCTTTACTGTAAGAAGAGGCAGCCCCTCGCTTAATTTGACCCTTAGCCACCGATAGCAAACCAGCATTTACCTCCTGCTCTTTGGATAGATCCTGCCATTGACCGATCGCCTGTTTCGACTGATTGTAAACCGGTTGATTAACATCAGGCATCAATTTAGCCGCCCCGATCGCCCCCTGGAAATCGCCCCGAGCAGCCCGCCCGTTAGCTATATCCAAAATCGTCAAACTCCAGCGCTCAATATCCTGCTGAGCCTGCGGGTAGAGCGGATCGCTAGCCGGAATCGTTCGAGCCTTAACCACCGCTCTATTAAAACTAGAAGCCGAACCATCTTTGAGGAAAGTTTTCGCCTCAGCCCACACCTGTTGGCTCGACGGTTGCGGCTTGGTTCCCGTCCCTGCTGGTACCGTCTGCGGCTGTTTCTGCGGCACTCCATCACCAGCAGATTTCTGAGGCCCAGAGTTTTGCGCCTTCTCCGCAGGCGATCGAGGATCTCCTTCCTGCTGACCGATAAAAATCGATCGATTAGTCAGAAAAACACCCAACAGCAGCACCAACGCCGTAGCCGAACTCCACAAAACTAGCTGCTGCAAAAATGACTTGTCCGACCCTCCGTTATCCGCATCCTCCGGCTTTTGCAAGTTCGGTCGATCGTCCCCACCGGAAGATCCGACAACATTCGCCCGATCGATCCGTGGCCTATCAACCGACGAATCCTGATTGCGAGTAGCCACCGGCAACTCAATTTGAGCCGTAGCCGCCGCCATTTGCGGGCGATCGCCCCCATCAGCCGCACCAACGGCCATATTGCCGTTACGCCCCGCCAACGCAGCAGTTGGTATCCCAACAGCATCCGGCAAAATCACCAAATGAGCCTTTCCTGGAGGATTTACTACCATCAAAGGTTCTTGTTTCGGACGCAAATGGTGATCGCATAGCTCCGGGAGTCGATCGCTCAAGAAACGATCTAAACCCTTAATCGTCGTACACTGTCCCGATCGCAGCCCCTCCAAAAGCGCCGTCGTGAAAAACCCCTGACGCAGAGCAGAAGTTTCCCGCGAAACCTGATTCGGGCGACAAGAAAGCACCGTCGGGATTTCCAAATCCCTTGCCACCTGTGCCGTTTGAGCTCCGATCGTTTCCCCCATCTTTACAATCTGGCTGCGATTCATATCAACCAGCACCAACACCGTTTCCGTAGGAGCATTTTTCAGAGTATTCAACAGCAACTCTACCGGAATCCCCGTACCCTGAATATCAGCCGGATTGCCATCAACCGGCATCAAATAGTCCTTACCTTCATAGCTGACACCG
>JAYUGZ010000078.1:0-15327 GCA_043767465.1 Cyanobacteriota bacterium | reverse complement strand
ATTAAAAATACAGAATTCCAGCTTGTCCAAATATACAACGATCGCAGGTTTTGTTAGCGGCGATCGCAAAAATGAACTCTTGACAAATGCCGACTTATATGTATTGCCTTCTTATTACGAAAATTTTGGGATTGCTGTAGCAGAAGCGATGGCTGCTGGTGTACCTGTGGCTATTTCCGATCGCGTTTATATCTCCGACGACATCCAGCAAGCAGAGGCTGGGTGGGTTGCGCCTCTGGAAGTAGGGGCGATCGCCTCTATGATCAAATCAGCACTCCTCGCACCACAGGAAAGGCAGCGTAGGGGCTTGAACGCGCAAGCTTATGCCAAAAAGTATTATAACTGGGAGGCGATCGCCCGACAAACCATCGACGCCTACCAGCACATTTTGGCATCTATTAACTAACGCCACTAAAATTTACCTTTTACTTCTTTTGCTGCGGCGAGTTTTTGTGCTGCTATCAGAATCTGTCGGCGATATTTTTTCATCGCTGCTTTCGAGTAATATTATTGCTATTTCAGCTACAATACTTGTCAACAAAACTCTTTAATCCAGCTTCATATCCTGCCCCTACTGCCTGAAATCTCCACTCTCCATTCTTTCTGTACAAACGACCAAATTCTATAGCCGTCTCTCGCGTAAAATTCTCTGTTAATTCATACCGAACAAGTTCGACTCCCGTATCCAAATTGATGATTTTGATAAAAGTATTTCTGACATTGCTAAAATTTGCATTGATTTTCTCAGCTTCGTGAATAGTGACAACAAAAGTTATTTCCACAATTTCAGGATTAACTTTTTCTAAGATAACGCCGTAAATAGTCTTATTTTCTTTAGCTGGGTTGTTCTCAGGAATCGATTGCAGTACGGAACCGTCACAGGATTGCAAATTATTGTAAAAGATAAAATATTGATCGTTAGGTAATTTGCCATCAGAACCTAGCATAAATGCAGAAACATCAATATCATAGCTTTGTCCTGCCTCCCTTACCTGCCAACCGAGGGCGATCGCCATTTTTTTTAAATCCGGGGCTTCTTGAGAAATATTAAATCTCTCACCCTTACTTAATTGCATTGCCATTTGCTTATTTGTCAAACATAAAAATTTATACTGCTAATGTTAATATTAAGTGCCACAAGAACTTTTTATCTTTAATAAAACTTAATATTTCTCCGACGGTAGCGGGCTTGATTAAAAATATGTACTGCCATTATCCGAATTATTCGAGATTTACTGGCATAGAATTACACAAGTAAAAACCGGGCTCGATCTAAAACCCGGTTTTTATAATTTAACTGAATTTGACATTACTTTTGAGCATTTTCAGAACTAGGTGGGAGGGTAACGAAATTCCCAAAAGCTCCAACTGTTTGATAGCTTTTTTTGCCCAGTTGAGTTTTGTAAATGCTGACAACGCCTAAGTTCTGACGTTCCGTTGTATTGTCGAGCAAGTGTTCGATCGAGCCGCGCTGCGAAGTCAGCAAACTCTCTGCAACGCCACTCAAAGCTTTGGGTACGCGAGAATCATTGCGCACAGTGTTTTTAAACTCGGTTTCGAGTACGCCGGAAGCATAAGTTAGGTATTTGTCTCTCGGAGGATTTGTAAATGCCATGCCAGCAGCCAGAACAGTTAGGGCGATCGCAACTTTTCCGACATTGCCGAAAAAATTAGAAGTTGGTTTGTGAGTATTCATCGGTTTATCAATAATCATTTTTTTTCCTAGCCCGGTTGAGTTATAAGCTTATCTAGATTTAAACTACATCTCCTGTGAAACAGATTTCAGAAAGGAGAGGACAGTTTTTAGATTGGAAGCCAGTTGCGAGTAAGTCTCTCACTAGGCTAACTTCCTTCTACTTTCCTCCCTCGCCCAAATCCGGTAAATTTTCCAAGACTTACGCAAACAGTGGTGTAACGCGCTAATTGTAGCCGCCAGGTGCTTGCGGCACATCCTAAACTTATTTTTGCTGGGATTTTTGCCGATCGATCTCCCGCTGCAATTCCTCAATCTGACGGCGCAAAGCATCCGTCTCGCTGTTAGATGTTTGGGACTTCACATCAACCGCACCCTCCGCGACAGCCCGCTTATAGTTCCCCAGCTTGATTTGGCGATATTCCTCGGAAGCCGCCCAGTCTCGCAAATACCGCAGCCTTTCTACTGGAAACGGGTGACTCAGCATCGCGCCTTGCCCGCCGTTGTAAAGTAAAAATTTATACACTTGGTTGAGATTGTCGCGATCGAGCTCTTGATAATTGTCAGACTGGCGGATAAACTCTTGCAAACTACATTGGTCAGCATATTTACTGCTAACTCCCGCAAGTTTCATCATCGTCTTCATCACATTGTTCAAATCATCTGTCACTAACAAAGCTGCCCGATCTGCGGATAATTCAGCCTTACGCCGCCATTCGTAAAAAGCGTAAATTAAACCGCTGCCTACCATATTTCCCAAACCAAAAGTCATCTCCCCAATCGTCGAAGCAAGGCTCATCGCCCACATTGCCATTTGATTTAAAGTTGGATGACCGCATTTAATGTGTCCCAACTCGTGAGCCAAGACTACTCTAATTTCTGCCTCATCCAATAAATCCAAAAGCCCAGTATTTAATACTACATAGGGCTGGTTTTTCCCCAGGGCATAGCTGTTTACTGAGGGATTTTGAGAGACAAACAAACCGGGTTCTGGGGAAACATCTAAAGCCTGCACACATTCCCGAAAAATGTGATAAATGCTGGCATATTGGCGCGGCCCGACTTGAATGCTATTTCCCATTAGGTAAATAAATTGTGGCCGTTCGTAGACAAATTCTACAAATTTGCTGGCAATTAAGTCAAATCCAGGTACGCTGCGTAATGCTGCTTCGGCTTGGCGATCGAGAGGATGTTGAAAAGCTTCGCTAGAAATTCCAGTATAAGTTGGCATAGTTGTTGCAAAAGTTACATTTAAGAGGTCAGTGTTTAGCCGATCGCTGCGACTGCTAGCTGGCGTCTGACTTACCAATCTTATTGTGACAAATATTTAACTCTTGTGGAACAAGCATCTTGCCTGTTCAAATTAACGTTAAAATTGTGATTCTTGTACAGGCGCGATCGACAAGCGTCTTTCGCTGTGTCTGTTTATCAAAAATAGGAACGTGCAAAAATGGCTATCCTGCGACTCGAAAACGGTACAACATACACTAAACTGAACGATATTACCCGCGAACTTGCTCCCTTAAACATTCAACTCAACAGTTGGCCGGTGGGTGACAACCCAGAAATTCGGGAATTGCTAGCTCTCGATGCGATCGACGATAATCAAAAAGAACAAGTCCTGCAAGCCCTAGACGGCTACTTTCAACAACTCAAGGAAAGCGCAGGCTATCAATCCCGCGACTTAATTGTACTGCACCCAGACATTCCCAACCTCGACACTCTGCTCTCCAAATTCGACAAGTGTCACATTCACGCTGACGATGAAGTGCGCTATATCGTAGCAGGAGAGGGGATTTTCGGTTTTGTGCGTCCAGACGGTAGTCAAGTAGAAGTGACTGTACAGCCCGAAGAATTTATCAACGTACCGGCGAATACGGAACACTGGTTTTATTTGACAGCAGCCCGAAAAGTTAAAGCTGTGCGGTATTTTACCACTACGACTGGCTGGACACCGGTGTATACGGATACTCAAGTTCGATCGGGCTTAGCTGCTGTTTGAAAATTGTTTGCAGTTATTCAAGGACATTAAAAGCCGGTATTTGCAATGGATAAAATAAATTTGGGTACAGCATGACGGGACTGAAGAGGCGATCGCCAATCAGTTAGTAGCGCGAGGTGTCCCATCCCAGGAAATTGTGCTGGCGTATCATGCACCCCATGTCCGACAATACACCGAATTTGCAGTTGGTTGATTCAGCCTCAAACTTTATTCCCCGTAGGGACACTCAAGCGTGCCCATAGGTGTCAACTTAAGCTTTCAGCCCACCAAGTCCGCTAGTGGGCCCGCGAGTCCGCCAGGGAATGAATTCCCTGTCTAATAGCGAAAGTCCTCTGAAGAGGACTAATGAGTTTAAAAATTCTTTTTCTCAGTCCTCTTGAGAGGACTTTAGCTATTAGACAGGGGTTTCAACCCCTGGCGGACTGACGGGCAGACGGAAGGACTGGGCGGACTCACAGCTTAAGTTGACACCAATGGGCACGCTTGAGTGTCCCTACTTCATACACTTGAAATACGCAAAATACTCAAAGCAACCGCCTCCGCCACCTTAATCCCATCAATCCCCGCCGACAGGATTCCACCCGCATATCCCGCACCTTCCCCAGCAGGATAAAGGCCTTCTGTATTCAAACTCTGAAAATCCTCCTTGCGCTTAATCCGAATCGGTGAAGAAGTGCGCGTTTCCACCCCAGTCAAAACCGCATCATCCATCGCAAATCCTTTAATCTGTTTGTCAAAAGCCGGAAGTGCTTCGCGGATAGCTGCGATCGCATAATCGGGCAAACTTTCACTCAAATCAGTCAAACGAACTCCAGGCGTATAAGACGGCTGCACAGTGCCTAACGCCGTAGAGGGTCGATTTGCTAAAAAATCACCTACAAGCTGTCCAGGGGCGTTGTAAGTGCCACCTCCTAACTCAAATGCCCGTTCTTCTAGGCGACGTTGAAACTCAATTCCTGCCAAAGGATGACCAGGATAATCTTCCGGTGTAATCCCCACCACAATTCCGCTGTTAGCATTGCGTTCATTCCGAGAATATTGACTCATCCCATTCGTGACAAGTCGCCCTGGTTCTGAGGCCGCAGCCACCACCAATCCACCGGGACACATACAGAAACTATAGACAGAACGACCATTTTGGCAATGATGAACCAGTTTGTAATCGGCGGCACCCAAAAGCTTATGGCTGGGGCGATCGCCAAAACGACAGCGATCGATCGTACTTTGGGGATGTTCCACCCGAAAACCAATGGAAAACGGTTTAGCTTCGATGTAAACCCCGCGCGAAAACAACATTTCAAAAGTATCGCGGGCGCTATGTCCCACCGCCAGAACGATATAATTACTAGCAATATATTCTCCACTGGCGAGGGTAACTCCCTGCACTTTGCCATTGTCGATATGAATATCTTCCACACGACTTTGAAACCGAATTTCGCCGCCCAACGCTTCAATTTGGGCGCGGATACTTTGGACAATTCCCACCAGTTTGAAAGTGCCGATATGCGGTTTATTGATATATAAAATTTCCGGTGAAGCACCCGCATTCACAAGTTCCGTCAACACCTTGCGTCCATAATGTTGAGTGTCTTTAACTTGGCTGTAGAGTTTCCCATCGGAAAAAGTACCCGCGCCACCTTCGCCAAACTGGGCGTTTGATTCTGGGTTAAATTCTGCTTTTTTCTTCCAAAATCCAAAAGTATCAACTGTGCGATCGCGCACTGCTTTGCCACGTTCTAACAAGATAGGGCGAAATCCCATTTGTGCTAGCATCAGCCCCGCAAACATCCCACAAGGCCCTGTGCCAATCACAATGGGCTGAATCGTCGAATTTCTGGGAGCTTCGGCTACATAGCGATAACTCATGTCTGGCGTTGCGATGACATGAGGGTCTTTTTTGAGGCGCGCCAGAATTTGCTTTTCCTGTGTCGTTTCCACATCCAGAATATAGACAAGCAGGATTTCTGCTTTTCTGCGAGCATCATAGCTGCGCTTAAATATGGAATAGCTGAGCAGTTCTTCGGGGGGAATTTGCAGCTTTTTGACTATGGCGCTGGCGATCGCATCTTCAGCATGATCTAAGGGGAGTTTGATTTCGGTTATTCGTAACATATATAGAAAATCTCAAGTGAGGTATAGATTGGTTATTGGTTATTCGTTATTGGTTATTCGTTATTGGTTATTCGTTATTGGCGAGTACGTGATGAAAGTTGATCGCAGTCATAGCTCATCTGGCTGAGAAAGGCTATTTTTGGGCGATCGCCAATAGAGTTTTGATTTTTGACTTGTCACTGGATAATTGCAGAAGCGTTATAATAAACAAAAAATTAAGTTTTGTAAAGACCCTTGACTGCAACTTTCACACCCAAAAACCAAACCTGGCACGCTCTCAACCCCCTGTGGGAAGGAGCAGAAGACGCAGTACAAAAGGGTTTACCCCACACCAAGCTAGCACCGGCATGGCAAATACTGCTCTTGGGCGACGGTTCCCCCACCCGTCACCTGCAACTGCTAACAGGGGAACCCACAGAAGTAGATGTGATCGATATGTCCTTAGTGGGTGAGGATGCAGACGGCGCGCCGGATCAAATTGTCGCCGTGCCCGGGCCACGCCTGCGCCGTCAAGTGTGGCTGCGCACAGCTTCGGGACAGCGCCTCGCCTACGCGACTTCTTGGTGGGAAGCGAGTCACGTTGATGAATATTTACAAAATAAATCTTTGCCAATTTGGGCGAGTTTAGCGCGGCTGCGGACAGAATTGTACCGCGATGTGCAAGGTATTTACTGCGGTGAGTCGGTAGTTTTGGAGTCGGCTTTTCAACAGTCGGGGCCTTTTTGGGGGCGACACTATTTATTTTGGCATCACGGAAAGCCGCTGACGCTGATTTATGAGGTGTTTTCGCCTTATTTGACTAAGTATTTGGGGCCGATGGAGTTGTGATCTTGTTTGCGCTCGCATCAATATCTTAAGGTTCGATCGTTCAGACTTTAGTCCTTCATGAATGCGGACTAAAGTCCGAACGATCGAACCAGAATGCAATTGGTTTGATCGTTTGGACTTTAGTCCTCTGACTTTTAGAAGGACTAAAGTCCTCACTACGAACCTGGAATTCTTTGCCGCAACTTCACTCGCAAACCGTCACGGGGGTGCGGAGTCGGTACTCGGATTAAATTCAAATCTTGATCGGGTAATAGCTCCCATTCGCACTCCCTAACTATCCTCGCCGCAAACAGTTTCATTTCCAGCCGCGCGAATTCTTTCCCCAAACATTCCCGCAAACCGCCGCCGAAGGGCACGTAACTGAAAGGTTTCGCATTTGTCGATCGCTCTAAACTGAATCGATCGGGGTCAAAGCGATCGGGTTCGGGATAAACTGAGGTATCTTGATGCGTCTGATTAATTTCGTAAAGCACGCTCCAACCCTTCGGAATTTCGTAGCCGCCGAACTCGCAAGCCTTGATTACCTGCCGAAAACCGCCTCCCACCGGCGGAACCAAGCGCAGCACTTCTCGCATCACCTGCTCCAAATAAGTCATTTGTTTGAGCTGTTCCAAGTTTAGCGGTTCAGTGGCCGAAAACTGCTGTTGTTCGGCGCGAACTTTTGCCATCACATCTGGGTTTTGAGCCAGCAAAAGGCAAAAAGAGGCGATCGCCGAAGTCAGAGTTTCGTGTCCCGCAAACAACAGCAGCAGCACTTGATCCTTCAACTCTTCCAAACCCAGAGAATTCCCATCATCATCGCGAGCGCTAATTAGCAAACCCAAAGCATCATTCCCGCCGGGAGTTCCTTGCTGTCTGTCTCGAATAATATTTGCGAGTTCTGCTAACAGTAACTTTCTGCCATTTTTCGCTTTGCCAAACCGAGTAAAAGGCAAATTCCAAGGAATAGAAAATAAACCATCCGAGAAGCTTTCAAAATAATGTCCCAGCGCCGATTGCGAACCATTATCAATCCCAACTAACAACTTGCTGGCCACATCAAAAGTATAATTTCTTAGTTCGGGATACCACGCGAACTCGCTCATTTGCGTCCACCTTTGCAAATAGCGCCCGGTGATATCTTCCATCCCGCCGATGTAGCCAGCCAAAGCTCGCGGTTGAAACGCTTGATAAAGCAGCTTGCGCCGATTTTGGTGTTCAGAACCCGTTTGCAGCGCCAAAGAAAGCGGCCCCAGAAGGGCTTTTGTGCTGGGAGGCCAACTTACAACAAAATACTGATTTTCATGGCTTAAAACAAATACATTTGCCTCTGAGCCGGACACAAACACGGTAGGCTGTCCGAAGATGCTGGTTTTGAAAATTGGCCCGTACTGTTGGTGGCGTTTTTTGGCGAATTGGGAATCTTGTAAAAAGTTGAGGGTATCGCCAATTAGCGGTAAACCCAAACTACCGGGAGGTAATGCCATTTTAGATTTTAGATTTTAGATTTTAGATATCATATCAAATTAAGACAAAATTGGTAAAAAACCCTGATAGGTTCGATCCTTCGGACTTTAGTCCGCAAAAATCAGTAGCTGTAGGGTGCGTCAGTGTTAAGGTTACGATAAAAAATTGTGGTTTGACAACTAACCTACATCATAAATTTGCCTGGTAACTATTTAATTTTCTCTTCTTTGAATCGGAATCTCGATCGCAAATTCAGTACCTTTACCCACCTGCGAGAAACACTTGATTTCACCTTTATGTTTTTCGACAATAATTGAATGCGAAATCGCTAAACCCATCCCTGTACCCGAACCGATCGGCTTTGTAGTATAGAACGGGTCAAATATCCGCTGCTTGACTTTATCGATGATACCTGTACCGTTATCGGCAATTCGGATCGCAGCGATATTACCTTCTACCTCTGTACGAATGCGGATAATTGCCGGATTTTGTAGCGGTTCTTGTAAAGCATCGATCGCATTGGCGATAATATTCATAAATACCTGATTCAACTGTCCGGCGTAGCACTCCACCAGCGGCAATTCTCCGTATTCTTTGACGACTTGAATGGCCTGGCGATCTGGCTGAGCTTTCAGACGGTGTTCTAAAATCATTAACGTGCTGTCGATGCCTTCGTGAATGTTAACATTTTTCATCTCAGATTCATCGAGGCGAGAGAAGTTGCGCAAACTCCGCACGATATCCCGGATGCGAGTTGCTCCCACCTGCATGGAAGACAGCATTTTTGGCAAGTCGTCTAGCAAGAAATCCAGTTCTAACGCGTCTATTTCTTCTAGAATAGGTTGAGGTGGTTCTGGGTATTCATCTCGATACATTTGCAGCAGTTTCATCAAGTTTGTCGTGTATTCTTCTGTGTAGGTAAGATTTCCGAAAATAAAGCTGACAGGGTTATTGATTTCGTGCGCAATTCCTGCTACCATCTGACCGAGACTCGACATTTTTTCGGCTTGCACGAGTTGGGTTTGAGCAAGCTTAAGTTCGCACAGAGTTGCTTCGAGTTGGGCGGTTTGTTCTCGCGCAATCCTGGCTGAATCGACGCTTTGCGTGTAGAGTTCGGATTGGCTGATGGCGATCGACAATTGATCGCAAATCGCCGATAGCAAATCCACTTCGTCTTGTCTCCACCTGCGTACCTCGCCGCAAGCCACGCAGCCCACAACTCCAATTAAACCCCCCGCACTCTTGACCGGCAAATCCAACAAAGACTTGTAACCCACCTGCAAAAAGAACTCTCTTTCAATGGGATCGCTCAAATTTGTAACATCATCTATTTGATAGATTTCCAATGCGGCTATTTTTTGCGCCAGCGTCCCGGTTACGTCAGCAGGGTAATAACCCACAAGCGAGAATAAGTCATCATTTTTAGCTTCGTGGACGACATCCCAAGCTGGTATCTCTGCATCCGATACAAACCAAATAAACAAGCAGCGATCGAGTTGCAGCAAGTCGCGAATTTGGTGCACAGTTGTTGCTAAGATAGTATCTAAATCCAGAGAAGCGCGGATTTGACTGCCTAGCTGGTTGAGCAATTTTTGCTGCATGGCGGCTGATGAAGCTTCGGCGGCGGCGAGGCGAGATTTGTCGTAAAGTTCGGCTTGATTAATCGCGATCGCCAATTGATTGCCCACAGCCACTAACAATTCCACTTCCTCATCGCTCCAACAGCGCACGCTGCTAGAAGCGCTACAGGAAATTACCCCTATTTTACCTGAAGATGTCTGAATGGGAATATCTAGCATAGACTGTAATTTTATAGACAGGAAAAAATCCCGCTCTATTGGATCGGTAACATTTCTAAAATCATCGACCCTAATTATTTCAAATTTGGCAAGTCGCTCGGCTTTAGAACCAGTTATATCAGCAGGATATACACCCAATAAAGAAGGCAAATCAGTATTTTTTGACTCGTATCCCACATTCCAAACTGCTGATTCTTCGTGAGGCACATACCAAATAAACGAACAGCAATCGAGCATCAGTAACTCGCGAATCTGCTGCACAGTTGTTGCTAAAATAGTATCTAAATCCAGAGATTGGCGGATATTGCTAGCTAGCTGGTTGAGCAGTGCTTCCTGCTCCGCTAATTTGCGGAATCTCGCTTCCGACTCTTGCAACTGTCTTTGAGCTTCTTTTTGTTCAGTAACGTCCAAACCCAAACCAATTAAGCCGATCGCATTACCCCAATCATCTTTGATCTGAGTTTTAATTATCTCCAACTGGTGATATTCACCGTCAGACAACTGGAGCAATTCTTCAGAATAACATGGAGTATCTTGGCTCCAGGCTTGTACGTCAGATGCCATGCAGTTAGCAGAGGCTTCTAATCCCAAAACTTCGGCATAGTGAGAAGCTGCTAAGAACTTCTCTTCGGGGATAGCTACATCTTCACAGAAATTTTTGTTGACTAATAACATCCGCCCGCTAGCATTTGCCATCCACACCCAGATGGGAGCGTTGTCAATAATTCCCCGCAAAGTTTGCTTTTGGGTGGCGAGAGCAATTTCTGTTTGTTTGCGCTTGATTCCCAGGGCGATCGAATCGGCAATTGACGCGAAAGCAATCAGCGTTGATTCCGTCAACTCTTGGCGAGCAAATATGGCGATTACTCCCACCAACTGATTGTCAACAATCAACGGATATCCAGCAAAAGCCACCATTCCTTCTCGCGAGGCCCATTCTTTGTCGCCGATTCGGGCATCTGCTTGCACAGAATTAGTGAGGTGAGGTTGTCGCTCTTGGGCGATTAAACCAATCTTGAATTCACCGACAGCAATGCGGCTGTGAGCACCGTCAAGGTGAGTATAGAGCCCCGCGCTTGCTTGCAACTCCAAGACATTTTCGTCTTCATTCAGCGTCCAAATCCGAGCAAACGCAGCATTCAAATGGCACACAACGGCATCGGTACAAGTTTGTAAAGTTGCAGGTAAACTGCGGTTTTGAGTGAGAGCAATTCCCACATCTGCGGTGAATGAAGAAATTTTCAATTGTTCTGCTAAAACTTGTTCGGCTTGTTTGCGCTCTGTAACGTCCGTAGCAACACCGAGACGCTGCTGGATTTTGCGCGACTCTGTTCTGCTAAATACAATGTCGTGGCTGACTAACCAGCGCCAATTATTTTGTCTGTCGATCACTCGATATTCGTATTCAACCACCTCGCCGTCGGCAGCATTTTGTAATTGCTGGATATATGTGGGAAATTTAGCTAAATCTTCAGGGTGGATAATTGTCGGCAACAGATTGCTGCCCATTTCTTGAACTTCTGCCAGTGTATAGCCGAGGAGGTCGGTGATTTCGCGGTTGGCATACACATTTCGCTGCTCGATTTCGTCGTAAACATAGAGAATATTTGGACTGGCATCGGCAATGCGCTCAATAAAATGCTGGCTTTCTTGCAGCGCTGCTTCTGCAAGTTTTCGATCCGTAATGTCGGTGGAATTACCAATCATGCGGTAGATGTTGCCAGAGCTATCGCGCAGCGGTGTCAGAGTTACAATAAACCAATATTCTACACCTGCCAATTCGGCGCTATTTTCGTAATAAATCGAGCTGTCTGCTGCTAAACAATCGACGTATCTTTGCCGAAAATCTGCTGCTACTGCTGGTGGAAAAATTTCTTCTGGAGTTTTGCCTTTGACATCAGCACTCAAAATACCTGTAGAGGCTTCTGTGGCTGTATTCCAGCCCGCGTAGCGGAATTCTCCGTCAGCGCCGACATCTACTACAAAAATAGCCTGATCGGCGCCGTTGTAAATGCTGTTTAAAAATTCTTCTTGTTCGCGCAATTGTGCTTCAGCTTTTTTGCGCTGTGTAATATCGACAGCACTACCAACAATGCGACAAGTTTTCCCAGATTCGTCTCGCAGCGGAGTCAGAGTTGTGAGAGACCAGAATTCTGTAGTGCCAAAACTAACAGCTTGTTCGTAGAAAATTGAGCTATTTTCTAGCAGACATTCTCTTAATTTATCTAGAAAAAAGGATGCTGGAGACTCTGACAAAATCTCTTCTGGAGTTTTGCCGCGCCCGAACTCACTGCTGATGCCGCTGAGTAACTCTGCTGCTCGATTCCAGCCGGCGTAGCGAAACTCTCCATCTGCGCCGACATCTAGTACGAAAATGCTGTAGTCCACACTGTCATAAATGCTGCTCAGAAATTCTTTTTGTTGCAACAGTTCTGCTTCGGCGCGCTTTCTAGGGGTAATGTCAGCGTGTACTCCCACCCACATACGGATATTGCCGTCGGCGTTCAATACGGGCAAACCGCGCACGCTCATGTATCTGTACTCGCCGTCGTACCTACGCAAGCGGTGTTCTATTTTGTATAAAGTTCGATTTGTAAGTGCATCAGACCACATCCTTGTAGTATGTTGTGTGTCGTCTGGATGGATATCATTGAGCCACCCCCATCCTTTAATTTCGTCGTAAGTTCTTCCAGTAAATACACTCCATCCGGGCTGTTCGTTGACGACTTCGCCGTTGGCATTCGTATCCCAAATAATTTGGGAAGTGGCTTCAATTAAACACCGATATTTTTCTTCGCTTTGTTGAAGGGCAATTTCGGCTTGTTTGCGATCGCTAATATTGCGAGTAACTCCCACTATACCCGTGATGTTTCCAGCTCGATCGCGCAAAGGACTTTTGGTAGAAAGAACTGTCAGGATGTTGCCCTCGCTATCTTTTACTACTTCCTCGATCGTTTCCTCAATACCAGATTGCCAGATCCGGCGGTCATTTTCCACCAGCATCTCTGCAATCTCCGGCCCAAATAATTCTGCATCTTTTTTGCCAATAATTTCTGATTTTGGCAAGCCAATAATGCCCGCCGCCGTAGAATTGACCAATAGATAGCGGCTTTGAGTATCTTTGACAAAAATGCTGTCGCCTGTACTTTCGATTACGTTTTCAAACAGGATGTTGCTCTCTAGTAGCGCTGCTTCTATTTCTTTGCGATCGCTGATGTCGCGAGCTATGCCAATTACGCCGATAATATTTCCTTCTGCGTCTTGCCAAGGAGATTTGGTTGTTAGCATTGTCTCCCTTCCATTAGTTGGTGAGACATTTTCTTCATAAGTTAAACATTCTCCCGCTGTCATTATCCTGCGGTCGTCTTCGATAAATTTGGCGGCTAGTTCCGGCGGAAATAATTCTGTATCTTTCTTGCCGATAATTTCTGCGTTCGGCTTTTCCACAAACTCTGCGAAAGCAGAATTAGCGATCGTGTAGCGGCCTTGAAAATCCTTGACAAAAATGACATCCGGCGTGCTTTCAATCACGGAACGCAAGATAGAATTGCTGTGCTGGAGCGACTCTTGGACGAGTTTGCGATCGGTAATTTCGCGGCCGATACCATACATCAATTCTTCCTCGCAGAAAGGGCTAACTGTCCAGGCTACCCACTTGTAAGATTCGTTGCGACACCGCCAGCGATTTTCAAACCCAACGGCATTATTCCCCGCAGCAATACTTTCAGCTTCTTTTAAGGTAGCTTCGCGATCGTCTGGATGCACGAATTCAATGAAGAGTTTGCCAACAATTTCGGCTTCGGAATAGCCGAGGATTTTTTCGGCTGCTGGGTTGAGGCGTTTGAAATAACCGTCAAAACCAATGACGCACAGCATATCTGGCGAGAGGCTAAAAAAACGATCGCACTCGTCGGGTTGGCTGGATTGGTCGTTTTTCGCAGCAGCAGAGGCGTTTGAGCGCGCCGCTACCGCCAACAGGACAATATTTGCGATTCCCAAAAATCCGAGGGCGAATTGGCGATCGTACAAATTATAACCGCTACCAGCTACGAGCAACCCGTTTAATACAAGCAGTACAAAGATCGCAATGGAGAATATGCTGCTAGGTGCGATCGTCCCTAGGCTGATTTTTTTTTCATACTGCATTCTGGATTCGGCCTTTTGTTTTATGGTGACTGCTATCGCCGTGCTTTCTCTCAACAACATTCGCAGAAACTTTAATAAGTTATTTTTTTTTTTTTGTATCTGAACTGAATTTTTCATTATTTTACTCTGAATATCGGAGGAATATTAGCGATTGAAAAATTACAATAAAAATCTTTAAATACTGTAAGTTTTTCCTAGCTTACAAAATCTATCACTCGTAAATATACCTAATTCTATGCAACCCAATCCGACGATTAAGTGTATTTACGGAATTAGCAAGTCAAGTAATGTTTTTTTGCCGGGAGTGCGGATTTTCCATTTTTTTCGACTGATCTAAAGAATTTATCTTTAATACTGCACTAGATATTGCTGTTCGTCATTAGACATTTGGCTTAATCTAGCTAGTCTTGGATTCACAAAACGGCAGTTTCCGATACAGAACCTAATTATTTATGGTGCGCTCTAAGCACCTTACGCCGTGAGAGTAGGCTGTCAAATCAGTTTTTGCGTCTGGGAATGACTGGGTTCGATCTAACAAAATACTGTGTGGATCGCCCGGACGACGGCTTGAAAAACTCGCAATATTAATTAAGTTCAAGCCGATCTAATACTACTCACAAATTATGAAGTTAAAATGAAGATCAACTGCTAATTTTTGAAGATACAATAAAAAAATGTTGGTAGCATTTTTTAGTTGTAGTCTTCTGTTCGCGGATAATTAGTAATTGTCAACTGGCAAGTGATCTAGCCTTTCTCAGCAAAGCCGTGCGGTACGCTGGGATTTTTCGTAATTGGTAATTTAGGACTTACGTATGGGTGGCCAGAAACCGGGTTTTTTCAGCAATACTAGCCAAAAATCCTAAATCTCGGTGAAAAACCCGGTTTCTTAAGCTTTGTGCTTAATTGAGAACTGCTTAATTCATATCTGTAAAAAAAAATAAAAATCTACATTTGCATTTTTTTACTGGTATTACTTTCAAACACTCTTATTTCAAACCTGTTTCTATTCATCCGCAGGCGATAAGGGCAAAGGCGCAGCAGGTAAACCAGTTTGGCGGCCTGATTGCTGTTGGCGAATTCGCTCCAAATTACCCGCCGGAATAGCAGCTATAAGTTGCCGCGTGTAAGCTTGCTGCGGTTGGCGGTAAATGCGCTCGGCTGTGCCAATTTCTTCGATTTTACCTTTGTTCATGACGATCGCGCGATCGCTCATAAACTTGACCACGCTCAAATCGTGAGAAATAAAAATATAAGTCAGTCCAAACTCTGTTTGCAACTCCTTCAGCAAATTTAAAACTTGC
>JAYUGZ010000077.1:0-2420 GCA_043767465.1 Cyanobacteriota bacterium | reverse complement strand
TCGGGACACATTCTTTGTCCGCATTTCGGGATTAGTGGCGATGGTTTGCTGACAGCTTTGCATATGGCTTCGCTGGTGCGCGAGTCCGGGGAATCTTTGTCACAATTAGTCAGCAACAGTTTCCAAACTTATCCGCAGTTGTTGCGAAATGTGCGGGTGGACGATCGCGAAAAACGCCTAAGATGGCAGGAGTGCGAACCCATGCAAAAGGCGATCGATCGTGCTAAAACTGCAATGGGAGAACAGGGACGGATTTTGGTTCGCGCTTCTGGCACTGAACCGCTAATCCGAGTTATGGTAGAAGCTGCCAGCGCCGAATTGGCTAATTTCTGGACTGAAAATTTAGTTTTAGCCGTTCAGCAACACATCGCTATTTGATGGAAATGGGGGATTAATCTGAAGGAAGAAGCGAGAATCAACAAGGGAGAATGAAAAAGGAAGAATAAAGAAGCCTATACAGAAATATAGGGCAGATTAAAACCAATTTCTGATGCTTTATTCCCTGATGCTTATGCCCTCTCTCCTAAATAACTAAATCCTTCTTTCTTCATTTCCCCATTTCTGATTTTATGAACAGCAAATCAATTCTAAATGGGCGGGTGCATCGAACTTCGTTGAAGATTTTAATTGTAGTCATATTAACAACGGGGATATTTTTTCGTTTTACCAACCTCGATCGCAAAGTCTACTCTTTCGACGAATCTATCACCTCGCTGCGAATTTCTGGCTACACCTGGACGGAAATGGTGCAGCAAGATTTTCAAGGTCAAATAATTAGCGTCGCAGATTTGCAGCGTAAATATCAGCAGATAAATCCCGAAAAAAGTTGGTTAGATACTGTTAAAGGTTTAGCTACAGAAGAACCTCAACTATCGCCGCTGTACTTTGTTTTAGCCAGATTTTGGGTGCAGTTGTTCGGCCCGCAAATCGCGGCTGTCAGAAGTCTTTCAGCTTGGATTAGTTTGTTAGTTTTCCCCAGCATTTACTGGCTGTGCTGGGAATTATTTCGCTCTCCCCCTGCGGGATGGATGGCTGTGACAATCGTCGCTGTGTCCCCGTTTCACGTCTTGTACGCGCAGGAGGCAAGGCCGTACATGATGTTTGCAGTCCTCGTCTTGCTGTCGAATGCAATTCTGCTGCGGGCGTTAGCGAAGCCCTCGAAGAGGATCGCCCTACAAAATTCTCCCGCCACATCTAAATTCACCAAAGCTGTTTGGTTTAGTTATGCGATCGCCCTGACTGTAGGACTATATTCTAGTTTATTATTTTTTTTAGTAATATTCGGCCACGGCATTTATTTAATTCTAACAGAAAGTTGGCGTTTGGGTAAAACATTAATTGCTTATTTACTAGCTTCAGCCGCAGCAACCATCATTTTTGCACCTTGGATTTTGGTATTAATTCATAACTCGCGAAAAGTCGAGGCAACAGTAGGCTTACCCCGCATTTCCCGGTCTTGGATATCTTCAATTAAATCTTTAATTATCATCACCTGCCGAATGTTTGTAGACACGCATTGGGCGGGCGGAATTATCAAATTGGGTTCGAGCAATATTGCTACAGATTTAATCAGACTGATTGTAGCCGTCCTATTGCTTTTGGCGATTTCATATTCAATATACTGGATATACAAATCAACTCCGAAACGAGTTTGGCTATTTGTATTGACAGCGATCTCAATTCCAGCCATAGTATTGATAGCAGTCGGAGGCGTTGCCGATCGCTATCTAGTTCCCTATATTTTAGCAATCCAGCTAGCTGTTGCCTACCTGTTCGCAACTAAAATTTCAGTCGCCACCAATCCCCGACAACAAAAGCTGTGGCAGCTCGGTTTAATCGCCCTAATATCGAGTGAAATAGTTTCTTGTGCCGTCAGCTCGCAGTCACAACTTTGGTGGAACAAGTATCCTTCTAGCACTAAATACAATCCCCAAATAGCCGCAATTGTCAATCAATCCCAAAAACCGTTAGTGATTTGTCACGGAGGCAACAACATCACCGGAAAAATACTATCTGTCAGCTATCTGCTGAAGCCCCAAGTACAGCTTTTGCTGGCAGTTAAACCCGAGCAAGTCAAAATTCCTGACGGTTTTAGCGATGTATTTCTCTACCGAAGCACCGAGCTATTGCGATTTGAACTAGAAAAAGTGCAAAAATATAAAATTACACCTATTTACCAAACGGGCGATGTCTGGCTTTGGCGTTTAGAGAAATAATTAAAGTGGCAACGGCGCATGATGATTTCTGTTGTGATACCCACCTACAACCGCGAGCAACCCCTGCGAGAGACATTGGCTGATGCGATTCGGCAAAATTACCCGAATTTTGAAGTGCTGGTAATCGATCAAACTCGCACCCATGACTCGGAAACTCAAGTTTATTTAGAAGAATTGGCAAATGCGGGTAAAATTCGGTGGTTT
>JAYUGZ010000076.1:0-15372 GCA_043767465.1 Cyanobacteriota bacterium | reverse complement strand
GGACGACCTTCGTTCACCTTCTCAGGGAACACGCCATCCTTGGGATGCAGGTACTCATTAGAACCGTCGGGAAACACGCGGTAAACTTTGTAGTTCGTGATTTTGAATTTCGCCCGCAGTTGCTGGCCGCCCAAAGCGATGCACTGCTCCTTGCGGGGCAGATACAGCAAGTTGTCGCCTTGACGCATAATCGCAGCGCCACCAGTAGGCATTTCAAACACTTGTTCCTTGGGGCTAGTCCAAGTGATAGCATACTTCTCTTCAACTAGCGCCTTGGTCAGCAAGCCGCCGGTGCTGCCGCCGAAGATGGGGGGTTGTCCAGTCAGTTCTTCTGCCATAGATATATCCAAAGGATTTTTACGGCATCCTATCATTGACACTGTACGCTGTTCTCAAAATCGTAAGGAAAATTAACAGTTTTTGGGCGATCGATCTTTTCTGATAATTGGTAATTAGTAATTAATAATTGATAATTGGTAATTTTCACCAAACTGAGAAAACAGAATTCTCTCTTCACAAATCCCGAAAAAAAATCCCCAAAAAAGCGCTTCGATCGACTTTTACCCTCTCCAGACTTGTGCGCGTTCCAAGTTAATTCTCGGAATATCCCCGTAGTGCTGTGCAGCCACACCCGAAATTTTGCCGGAAAACTTGGTTTAAGAGGGCAAGCACGTCCCGAATCTGCTTTGATAGTTTCTATCCTCAGGCTCAATAGGGCAAGCCCGCATCTCCTCCAAGAGCGAGCTCGCAGGGTGAGAGGGGTGTAGCCGTGAAAACTTGTCTGTGCTATCATCCATCGATCGAGTTAGTCGATCGAGACTCAGGCGCCCAGACGCCCAGAAACCCGGTTTTTTAATTTGGTTCCAGAGCTTTCAGCAAGTATTTTCGCAAAAACCTAGTTTTTGCGCAATTCTTGTTAATTTGCGTCGCCAACCGCCTACAAACAGAGTTTTTAGCTCAGTAATCTCCGCAGGGTGCACCCTAAAATGAGAGTTTGCGCCTCAGTAATGTCCGCAGTGTAGACCTACAATTATATTTTGTATTTAAGTAAAGTGCGCCTTACCGACTCGTGTAAAAGCCAGATATTTCTGTGATTCTTTATGCTGGCAAACCATCTCTACATTCTGCGATTGCTTTTCCAAACTCGCCGCCACCAGCTATTTATCTCCTCCCTCACTTTTATTATTAAATTTTGATAAACTAAGTTACAGCGAGCGGCGCAATGTTGTAATATTTCAGTTAAAGCCTGTAACACTTCCATAGGAGGAAGGCAAAATGAAGAGTTGTAATTGCTCGGTCGCTGGATCTCTTTTAAAAAAACATCTGTAAACACGTAAGTAAGTTTTAAATTGTGCGATCGCTCGATACATCGTTCCAACCTGCTTGTTTGCGGATCTGCGATCGCCCGTCATTCATCAGGGTTCCATATCTGCCATCCTCGAATTGAAAATTGATTGATAAACAGGGGAAAATTAGCTATGCTTCAAGCTTCCGGTATTTCTGGTTACAACTTACAAGAACTGATTCATCAAGGAACTAACACAGTTATTTATCGGGCAATTTCGACAGCCGAAAAACAGTTAGTAATTCTAAAAGTTTTAAACATCGACTGTCCCACTGTCGAACAAAGCGCCAGTTTTAAACACGAATATCAAATAACCAAAGATTTCGACTCTCAATATGTCATCAAAGTATATCGACTCGAAATTCAGCGACATTTCTTAGTATTAGTATTAGAAGATATGGGAGGACTTTCCCTAAAATCCTGGATGAACAGTCTCGGATATCAACCAGAATCAGCCGCTGGCGCCACCGAAAATCTAGCGGTTACCACGACTCACAAGCTCTCCATTACCGAATTTTTTAACACAGTTATACCTGTGGCAAAAGCTTTAGTATTCCTGCATCAAAATCAAATTATCCATAAAGACATTAAGCCGCATAACATTATCATAAATCCCCAAACAAAGCAAGTGAAACTTGCGGATTTTAGCATCGCTTCGCGGTTGAGAAAAGAATCAACAGACTTGAAAAATCCCGATCGCCTAGAAGGAACCCTGGCATATATGTCCCCCGAACAAACCGGGCGCATGAACCGTTCCATCGACTACCGCAGCGATTTCTACTCTCTGGGCGTCACCTTTTACGAATTGCTGACAGGACAATTACCATTTACTAGCAGTGACCCGCTAGAAATGGTACACTGTCACATCGCCAAACAACCCCCTCTCCTGCAACAACTCAACCCAGAAATTCCCATAGTTTTGACCCAAATTGTGGAAAAACTCATGGCAAAAAATGCCGAACTTAGATATCAAACTGCCACAGGATTATTGGCAGATTTAGAGCGCTGCCAAAATCAAATAAAGAATTCAGGGACAATTTCTAACTTTATTCCCGGACAACTAGATGCGCTGAGTCAGTTGTCAATTCCTCAGAAACTCTACGGACGAGGTGCAGAAATAGCGCAATTATTAGAAGTGTTCGATCGTGTTTGCAAAGGCAGCGGTGAAATTGTCCTAATCAGTGGCTATTCCGGCATCGGTAAATCTGCATTAGTACATGAGATTGTCCGCGATATAACGCGGCAACGTGGCTATTTTATATCCGGTAAATTCGACCAGTTTAAGCGGAATGTTCCCTATGCTTGTTTCACTCAAGCTATGGGTAACTTCGTGCAGCAAATTTTGATGGAAAGCCCAACTCAGCTAGTAGCATGGCGACAAAGACTACTCAACGCTTTGCAGAAAAATGCTCGAATTGCGATCGATGCCATCCCGGAGTTGCAATTGATTTTGGGCGAGCAACCTCCCGTACCGGAACTCGGTGCCATTGAATCTCAAAACCGCTTCAACCGAGTGATGAAGAAGTTTGTCCAAGCAATTGCGACAGCCGAACATCCCTTGGTAATGTTTCTCGATGACTGTCAGTGGATGGATGCTGGAACCGTTAATTTGTATCAACACAACTGCACCGAAGAAAACTCTTACTTGCTGGTTATTCTTGCTTATCGAGATCATGAAGTAAGTCCGACGCATCCCTTCATGCTGGCAAATGAGGCAATGAGGGCCACAGGAATTGCGATCGCAAATATTCGCCTGGAACCCTTAGCAATTTATGATGTGAATCGATTAGTTGCTGACAGCTTGAACTGTTCTCCTAGAAAAGTGGCATCCTTGGCAAAACTGCTGCTCGAAAAAACTCACGGAAATCCTTTCTTTTTAAAGCAGTTAGTGAAGTCATTGTCTCAAGAAAATTTTCTGATATTTAACATAGAAATTGCCGAATGGGAATGGAATATTCAAGAAATTAAACAGCATAATATTTCCGAAAATGTGGTTGATTTGATGGTGCATAAAATTCAATATTTGTCTCAACAAGCTCAGACAATTTTACAATTAGCTGCTTGTATAAACAACGAATTCAGTCTGGATATATTATCAGTGGCGAGTGAACAATCTTTGACTAAAACAGCACAATATTTGTGGGAGGCGCTAGAAGTAGGGTTGATTTTGCCTGTAGATGGCACCTATCTAGTACCGCAAGTATTTGAACAGGGGGAATTAGAAAAGTTAGGTAAAATAGTCGGCAAAGTGCGCTACCAGTTCTTGCACGATCGGGTTCAACAAGCCGCTTATGTGATGATTCCTGACTCGCAAAAACAATCCTTTCACTGGAAGCTGGGACGTTTATTGTTGGATGGAAGTAATGAAGCTGAACGTCAAGAACAGATTTTTGATATTGTCAATCATTTGAACTTTTCTCGCGAATTGATTGCTAATCATGAAGAATTTTATGAATTAGCGCGATTGAATTTACAAGCAGGTAAAACTGCTAAAGCTGCTTCGGCTTTTGAAGATGCACTTACTTTTTTCCAAGCCGGGTACGACTGTTTGCCTGTCTCAAGTTGGGAAGATAATTATAGCTTGAGTTTGACGCTAAATTTAGAACTGGGTGAAGCCGAATATTTAAATGGCAAAAATGATGCGGCTTTAGCAATTTGTGCTCGAATTCTGCCCCAAACTCAGACTTTGTTAGAACAGTGTGCGATCGCAGAATTGCAAATAACTTGTCTGCGGATGAAGAATGACTTATCTGCCGCTTATCAGTTAGGGATTGAAACCTTACATTCTTTGGGGGTTGAGATTGAACCTTACCCGGATGATGAATTTCTAGCCCGAGAATTAGCAGAGACGAAGAGGATGATTGGGCGATCGATCGATATATTAGCAGATTTACCCGAACTTACCCAGCCACTGCCACTCGCAGCCCACCGGATTTTGAAAGAACTTTTCCCGATCGCCTATTTTACCAGTCCCAACGCTCAATATCTCTGCGCGATGAAGTTTGTACAAACGAGCATTCTGTACGGAAATTCACCATTTTCCGCCTTTGGTTACACTTTGTATGCGTTTACTTTGGTCAACAAATATCGCGAAATCAAGGCGGGATGCGCCGCCGGAGAACTCTCGCTCAATCTCTACGAAGGCTGTGACAATAAAGAGTTAGGCGCTTGTATTTTTCATATGTGGGGGGCTTTAACTTTGCATTATATGAAATATATCGATGAGTGCAAGCCTTTTATGCTAAAAGCTTTCAATAGCGGTTTAGAAACAGGTGGTTATCAATGGTCGGGATATGCTTCGATTAATTATCTATGGGTCTGCTTTTTTGGCAACGAGTCTTTGACCAAAGCTACAGAAATTGCCGATAAATTTATTCCGGTGCTCTCAAAGGTCGATCGCAATATGCTAGCTTATCACTTGCTGACCAAAAATGCGATCGCCCAACTCACCAATCCTCCAGAAACCAACCTAGACCCCGAAATCTTCATCGACCAACACCAGCTTTTAGAATTTGCGAAATCCTCAGCCGATCTTACCACTGCGTTTGTAGTTTATCTTTACAAGCTCACCCAGGCTAATTGGTTTGGCGAGGTCGATCTGGCGTTAGAATATGCTCTGACAGGCGCGGATTTTTTGAAAGGGGGCGCTGGTCATTTTGTCAACCCAGTTTTTCAGTTCCATCACGCGATCGCCCTAGCTGCTGCTTGCACAAACGCCAATGATATCGAGTCCAAACTCTACCGAAAACAGCTCAATATTAGTCTGGAGAAGTTTCGAGATTTGGCAGAACACTGTCCAGCCAATTACCTGCACAAATATTCATTAATTCAAGCAGAAATCGCGAGGTTGTCAGGAGACAGCTATACAGCAGCACAACATTACGATTGGGCGATCGCCTCCGCACTCAAACATGGCTTCGTCCAAAATGCTGCTTTAGCCAATGAATTAGCTTCCCGATTTTACATGGCACAAAATCGTTGGAATCTCGCCAAAATTTATCTCAATGATGCCCGCTTTTGCTACATGGAATGGGGTGCAACTGCCAAAGTTCATCAACTAGAACAATCTCATCCCGATTGGTTTAACACCATCAGCGACGAGCCGATCGCCATAACTACAACTGCGAGTACAGCCGCTGATGTCAATATTTTTGATTTAAAAACAGTAATCAAAGCCTCTCAAGCTATTTCTAGCGAAATCGTTTTGGAAAAATTGTTAAAAAAACTGCTGCATATTATTTTAGAAAATGCAGGCGCCCAAACCGGGTGCATTCTTTTAGAACGAGAAGGGTACTTGTTCGTTGAAGTGTCGGATAGCGACCAGCAAGATTATGCAATATTTGAAGAATTGCATCCTGTCAAAAAGCATTGCCAAGTTCCTCTTTCTATCGTCAACTACGTGGCGAGAACTCAGGAACCGCTGGTGCTGAGCGATGTAACTCAAGAAACACTTTACCAATTCGATACCTACATTCAAAATTATCAACCAAAGTCGGTTATGTGCGCGCCAATTGTCTATCAAGGAAAGTCGATCGGTATAGTTTATTTAGAAAACAAATTAGTAACCGGAGCCTTCACTCGCGAAGGTTTGACACTTTTGGAAATGCTGACGGCCCAAGCAGCAATTGCGATCGCAAACGCGCGCTTCTACGCTGGCGAACAAGACAAATCCCGCCAGTTAGCTGAATCCCTAGAAAATTTACAAAAATCTCAAGTCGAACTCGCCCAAAAAGAAGAGGAGTACCGCAGTATTTTTGAGAGTGTAGCAGACGGACTTACTTTGGTAGATTTGGAAACCGGAAAATTTGTGGCAGTAAACCCCGTAGTCTGCGAAATGTACGGTTATTCTGCGGAGGAGATGTTGAGCTTAAATCCCTCAACTCTCCTGTCGCCAAAGCACCTATATATCTTCGACGAGTTCATGGCAACTATCAACTCACGCCAAGAATTTTATTGTGAAGCTGTGGTGCGGCGCAAAGACGGTACACAATTCGATATTGAGCTAAGAGCCAAGTTTTTTGAATACCGAGGGAAACCCCATGCTTTATCAAGTGGTCGCGATATCAGCCAGCGCAAAGCAGCGGAACAAGCTCTACAAACATCAGAATCTCAACTGAGAGAGAAAGCTGAAAATTTAGAAGCTATATTGATCGAACTGCAACAAACTCAAGCACAATTAGTTCAAACTGAAAAAATCTCGCAACTCGGACAACTGGTGGCTGGTGTTGCTCACGAAGTGAACAATCCTATTAGCTTTATTTCTGGGAACTTGCACCACGTTCAAGAATATATTGCTGATTTAATTAAGTTGGTGAGTCTTTATCAAGAAAAGTTTCCCGAACCGGGAGCGGAAATTGAAGAAGAAATTGCATCGATCGAGCTAGAATATCTATTAGCCGACTTGCCCAAAACTACCGCATCCATGAAGATGGGCATCGATCGCATCCGCGACATTATGCAGTCTCTGCGCAACTATTCGCGCAGCGACAGTCTGGAAAAAAGAGCAGTTGACATCCATGAAGGCATTGAAACTACTTTAATGATTTTGTCTCACCGCCTCAAGGCTAAGCACAACAGACCGGCAATTAAAGTTATTAAACATTACGGTAATTTACCAAAATTAGAATGCCATCCCGGTCAAATCAATCAAGTATTTATGAATTTGATTGCTAATGCGATCGATGCTTTGGAAGAATCCAATGCTGGAAAAACCTACGCAGAAATTGAACAAAATCCGAATACAATTATGATTTCTACGGTGGGTGTTTGCGAGCAAGAACCGGACATCATCGACACTATTGTGATTCAGATTGCTGACAATGGAGTGGGAATGCCGGAATCAATCAGACAAAAATTGTTTCAGCCATTTTTTACAACGAAAGTAGAAGGCAAGGGTACGGGCTTGGGACTGTCTATTTGCTATCAGATAGTTACCGAAAGACATGGGGGAACTTTGGAATGTTTGTCTTCGCTAGAAGGTGGAACAGAGTTTGCAATTTGTATTCCGATGTAGGGGAGTCAATCGATTTTAGATTTTAGCCGCCCCAGATGCAGACGGCGGTTGAAACCGCGTCTACACAAACACTCACCTGCCTCCGCAGGTTGAAGATAAGACGGTCTTCTGAACGGCCCGGTCTTCTAAACAATCGGAATAGTAAAGTGAAATTCGCTTCCTCGGTCTTTTCCTGGGGAATCTGCCCAAATTTTGCCGCCCCAGCCGGCGACAATCTGCTTGCAAATTGCTAATCCCAAACCTGTACCGCCGGCGCTGCGCCGCAATGCTCCTTCTTCTTGATAAAATCGATCGAACACTATTTTCAAACTATTCGCCTCTATTCCCCGCCCCGTATCGGCTACAAGCACTTCCACCATCTGAGAACCGCTGCATTGCGCTCTTATTGTGACGCTTCCCTGGGGTGTGGTGAATTTGCAAGCGTTGTCCAGCAGCTTGGACAGCACCTCCACCAACCACTCGCCGTCTGCTTGCACTAATGGCAATTCTTCGGATACTTCGGCGATAATTTGCGGTAACTTGCGATCGACTCCGCCGCGCGATCGCACGCTGCTGAGGGCCAAATCAACGCATTCTTGCAGTGTTAGTGATTCTACATTCCATTTAACTCGCCCGCTTTCTAAGTGAGAAAGAGTTAAGAAATCCTGCACGAGTTTCCGCATTCGATCGGCATCCCCGAGGGCAGTTTCTAACATGATTTTCCGCAATTCTTGGGGCATATCTGGTTCGGAGTTCAAACTTTCTAGACATACTTGAATCGTCGAAAGTGGAGTGCGGAGTTCGTGACCTGTGATGGCAATTAGGTTGCTGCGAGTGCGGTCTAATGCTTCTAATTGTTGGTTGAGTTCTTCTAAATGAGCGTAGGTTTCGGCTTGAATTAAGGCTGCTCCGAGTTGGGTGGCGATCGCCTCTACTAAAGCAATTTCGTCTTGTTCCCAAGGCGAAGTCGATCGGCATTGGTGCATTTCCACCATGCCCAAAACCCGCCCCTGATAAAGCACCGGCACCATTAACCAAGAGATAATCTGCCAATTTTTGACAGTTTTTTCTAGGGATTTTGTATTGACAATCAACGGATGTTGTGCTGTGTCTTGGATGTAAACTCGCTCTTGCCGGGTGACGGCATCGCGGAATATGGGATTTTTCTGCAACTGCCAAGTCTGATCTAGCATGGAAGTAGTGCCTGGACGCAAAAACTCGCGATCGATTTTAGCTGCAATATCTGCGGCTTTGCACCGATAAATTAAACAGCGACTTGCTGACAAAGCTGTTCCCAGTTCTTGTACTGCGACTTCGACGATTTCTTGCGGGTTGAGAGACTGCCGCATTGCCGTTGTAATGAGGTTGATCAGGCGTTCTTTGCGTTCTTGGGCGGCGATCGCGGCGTATGCTCTGAGCAGTTTGTGCTGGCCTGATTGCAAGTAGGTGACTAAGCGTTCAGCAAAAGCGTCGCTCAATTTGGGATTGGGAATCTTTGAGTCTTTTGCCGCACTTTTGTCGGGTTTTGCGGCTTTGGAAGCGCCGGATTTCCGCGTTTTTTTCGGTGCTTTTGCCAGATTGTAGGTAGTTCGCGCTCGATCGATCTTTTCGGCCAATTCCGGGCGATATTTGAGAATTTTATCCAGCAACAATTCGGCAGCTTTGCAGCTTACCTCGCGATCGAACGTCCAAACTCCTTCAAATCTACGAGCTTGATCGATTAGTAGTGGATCGCGATCGTCATGGTTGTCGATCGGCACAAATTTTTCTTGACAAATCAGACAAGTTGAGTAGTGTTGCCCCAGCACGACTAAGTGCCACTCTTTACTTAATGTGTCCTCCGGTGCAAACGCCACAGTTTCGTGATGTTCCGAGGAATTTTTAAACTCAGTTTCCGGTGATGATAGCACGTATACCTGAGAGGAGCGATCGGCAATGCGCCGGTAGCGGTGAGCCTCATGGCGGTAGAAGCGCTCTTGCTGAAAGCTGGCAATGACTAGCGGTTCGTCGTCGGAGCCCGCCAAAACCAAGTCTTCCATCGCGTGAGACAGCGCCGTCATGGAAGATTTGAAATAAATTTGTGCCCGCAGATGGGGCAAAGCTTGCAGAAGTTCTGCCAGTAGCGAAATTGGGACGATCATCTAGCCTTAAGCGTGCATTTTTGCCGATGACAAAACAGGATCGGAGGTTTAGAGCGATCCTGTTTCAGTATCTGATATATTGATGCTTCATGACGCGACTGTTTATGTCTGATCATACTAGCAAGCCCTTAGACGAATCTAAGCCGAGGTATCTTTCAAAGACCTTGAGCTCATCCCAAAGTCACTTCTCAACCAATACGGTTGGGTTAACACTTTTTGATCATTGCCAGCCCGCGCGCTCCTTCCTAGCGATCTCGCTCGCCCTCAAAGCAATCTCCGTATCTGTTTTTCACAGGTATTGCCCACCGCAGTGTCTTCTCCCAAGTGTATTGACTTATAAACAACTGTTTTTGCGTCTTGGTTTTGACGCTAACTCATCTCTTCAGACAGACTTGGGGTTTAACGAGTCCCACCGTTGAGACTGGCGTCGGCACGGCTGGCGGATCTCTTGCATTATACTATCCTTGAGCTATCTGATATCAGTGCCACAAGTATCGGTTATTGGCGCTGGATATCCGATCGCAGTTTTAAGTTTTTCTCACCCTACCTAGCCTAAAACCTTGAGTTTTCCTCGGCTGCTAGTAGCACTCGCCCTGGCTGCTAGAACTCAGTCTCTCGCCCGAAGGCTTTTGGGTAGCTACCGCCAACAGCGCTCCCTGAAGCTAAAGTTCCGCTAAGAGCGGAACTTCAGCTTAAGTTAACACTTTCCCAAGGGCACGGCGCCGTGTCCTTACTTGGCGTTTATTTAACCAAACCCCATATCATTCGATCCAAAAAACGCTAGTCCTACTTGGCATCAGCGGGGAGCAAAACCTTATCAATTACGTGAATAACGCCGTTGCTAGCCTTGATATCAGCTTTCACAACATTAGCGCCGCCGACAGTAACTTTGCCTGCGGCAACTACCACCTTCAGCGAGCTGCCTTCAACACTTTTCACATCGCCGGATTTGAGGCTGGTAGATAAAACAGCACCCGGAACAACGTGGTAAGTCAAAACCTTAACAAGTTTGGCTTTATTTGCTGGTTTGAGCAAATCATCCAAAGTTGCTTTTGGCACAGCAGCAAATGCCGCGTCTGTCGGTGCAAAAACAGTGAAAGGGCCTTTTCCTTGTAAAGTTGTCACCAAACCTGCTGCTCCCAAAGCCTTTGTCAATGTCTTGAATTGAGGGTCGCCAGATGCAATTGCGACAATATCCTTAGCAGCGCCAGTTGATGCAGGCGAAGCCATTGGTGCGGGTGAAGCAGCGGTTTTCACATTTCCTGCAACTTGGTGAGTTGGGGTTGCAGTAGCAACATTGGTGTTGGAGTTGATGTGAGCCCAAGCCGGGAAACCAATCAACGCGCTAGCGCCGATTACTCCTGCAAAACCTGTAAGTTGTTTCATCCAGCTAGGTACATTTGAATTTTTCATTGCGCTTGCATTTCCTTATGACAATAAAACAGTGAACATGAATTCTTATGTTAGCCAAATCTCCTCAAAA
Organism: Cyanobacteriota bacterium; assembly: GCA_043767465.1. Classification (GTDB taxonomy): domain Bacteria; phylum Cyanobacteriota; class Cyanobacteriia; order Cyanobacteriales; family Microcoleaceae; genus Microcoleus. The sequence goes on along the minus strand of JAYUGZ010000076.1, from coordinate 4,411 downwards.
GGTAAGGTTGCCAGAGGCTAAGGTAGAGAGAAAATTCTCTTGGCATTCCCGATCGACCAAAACTCTCTCACTATAGCGCAAGCTTAGGAGAAAAGAGTATCAACCGCTAAATCTGTAACTCAAAACCTCAATCACCGAACCAGTTGATGGCAAGTCAGCAGATTTCACCGAAATCGTGTCATTATCCAATCGGCGCACCGGCGTGCCCTGCATCAGCGCCAAGAATTCATCTAGCGGCACTAAATCGCACGCAGCAGCATCGGCGGCTGTGGTTTTAAAATGCGTGGGAATCACCATCTTTGGTTTGAGAAGTTGCAAAGTTTGCTTCGCTTCCGCGGGAGTGTAAGCTTTCGGCCCTCCGCCCACGGGAATCAGCAGGATATCCGGGCGTCCGATCAAGATTTGTTCTTCAATGCCGATCGGCCCTGCCACTCCACCCAAGTGTAAAATCTTAATACCAGCTTGCTGCCACAGCCAAGCCACGTTCACCCCAAACCGCCGTCCTCCCTCACGATCTTTTTGCGTGCGAATCCCTTGAATCCTGAGTCCGTTCGATCGATAAGCGCCCGGTTCGTACAAAAGACCGGGATTGCCCGAAAATCCGTCTACCGCCCCTTCATCGAGCAATCTGCTGCTAATCAGAATCAAATCTGTAGGTACTTTGGGAGAACGATAGCCTGCCGTACAGCCCAGGGGGCGAAAAGGATTCACCAGCACCCTCGCACCGCCACCTGTAAACAAAAAGCAAGTGTGCCCCAACCACTGAATCGACAAAGAATCAGCAGTTTGAGCTTGATAGCTTTCCCATCCAGATGGCAAACCAGTGAAGAAAGCTGCTAGCAAACCCGTCTGTGCGTAACGTATTAATTGTCGCCGTTTCATCTTGTGGTTGGGGTTGTCGGGTGTTGGTCGTTTGTTGTTATACCACAAAACACCGTCCAGCGATCTTCTGTACACTCTACTCTTACCGTAAGGTGCGCAATGCGCACCCTACAAATCCAGAAAGACTCAACCATAAGGTGCGCATTGCGCACCCACAGATGCAGATAAAAACTCACAATTCAAAAATCAACTAAAGCCGTTCCAAAAAATTTCGCAATAATTGCTTTCCCGAAGTCGTCAAAATACTTTCCGGGTGAAATTGCACGCCTTCAATGTGTGGATATTCCCGATGCCGCACGCCCATAATCGTGCCATCTTCAACCCAAGCCGTAACTTCCAAAACTTCAGGACAACTCTGCTTTTCAATTACCAAACTGTGATAGCGAGTTGCAATCATCGGCGATTCCACGCCCTGAAAAACTCCGACTCCTGCGTGTTCTACCTGAGAAGTTTTGCCGTGCATTAATACCGGTGCAGAAACAATTTTGCCGCCGAATACTTGACCGATACTTTGATGTCCGAGACACACGCCCAAAATTGGCAGAGTAGGGCCCAATTCCTTGATTAATTCCAGAGAAATTCCCGCATCCTCCGGCCGCCCCGGCCCTGGAGAAATTACCACTGCTGCCGGTTGCAATCGGCGAATATCTGCTAATGAAATTTGGTCGTTACGGTAGACTTGGACTTCGCTTGCTGCGGGCAACTCAGCACCTAGTTCTCCTAGATACTGTACCAAATTGTATGTAAAACTGTCGTAGTTATCGATGACTATAATCACGGGTTAAGTTAGATTTTAGGTGGGAGATTTTAGATTTTAGATTGACTCGCTGTCTGAAAGCAATAGTTTGAAAAAATTAGATAGATGCCCAAGATAAAAATAGCTGCAATATGTAGGAATAAAACCAAAAATCTCAAGTTGGTCATCTAAAACCTAAAATTTGTCTGGCCCATAAGTTACTAACGGACGATCGCAATTTGCACCACTTCCCACAACGGAGGAAGCAGAAGTGCACTAGCGACTATCGCCGCAGCCATTGCCGATACCAGAACTGCTCCGGCAGCGCAGTCTTTGGCAATTTTGGCGAGTTCGTGGTAAGATTGCCCAACGGTTAAGTCTACCACCGATTCGATCGCCGTATTTAACAATTCCATTGCTAAAACTATGCCAATTGTGACACCGATCACAGATATTTCTACAGGTTTTAGCTGCAAAAATAGCCCGAGTCCGATCGCCAAAGTTCCTATAACAGTGTGAATGCGAAAATTTCGCTGAGTTTCAAAAGCATAAGTCAGTCCGCCCCAAGCGTATCTAAAACTCGTAGCTAAGTTAGATGCGATTTTCCAGGACAGTTCTCGCTTGTATTTCAAGGGTTTTTTCGGCTCGTGGACTGTCGGACTGGCTGAGTCTTGAGGCATGATCGCAAACTTGGCAATGTTTGAGGATATTGACGGTTGATCTAGTGTCATAAACAACCAACTTTAAGTTACAGAGATGAACGAAAGCTAGACTTTTAAAATTGACTTCATCAAGTCTAGTTAACTTTCCTAAGTTTTTACTAAAGTTTTGGTGTAATTTCAGAAAGTTATGTTTGGCTTGACCTGATTTGTTAAGTCATCATCAAAGTCAGTTATGCTGTTTGGATCTCAAGACCGATCGCGCGCAGCAGTGTTTCTTGTCGATCGAGCATTTGAGTCAAACTCTCTTCATCCGGGTGATCCCACCCCAAAAGGTGCAGGAAACCGTGGGAGGCGAGCCAAGCTAGTTCAGTCTTCAGGGGATGTCCTTGCTGCTGGGCTTGTCGCTGCGCTGTATCGATCGAAATCACGATATCACCCAAGTATAAGGGCTCGGATGACTGCATTTCCTCTCTTTGAGGACAGTTTACCTCTAAAGCTGCAAAAGCTAATACATCCGTAGGTTGATCGAGCTGGCGGTACTGGGCGTTGAGGGCTTGGATATCCGGATCGGCGGTTAAACGCAGACTGACTTCATAGCCGGGGGCCACTGGCACATCCGCCTCCTGGTTTTCCAGCCACAGGCTAAACCAATTTTCCCAGGTTTCGGCTGAAATCTCCCCGCTGAGTGCCGTCTGAGGGCGGCTGTCAGCGTCGGCGAGCGCATAACAATTTTCGACGTTCACCTCAATTAGCATTTTCAGCATCTTTTGTCAAGCAAGATATTCAATTTTTTTACAATTTGAGAGTGGGCGATCGGGCTAATCGACTTTTTGCTTTTAGCAGGCAGATTACAATAATCTGTTGAAAATTGCAACTGGTCGATCGCACGATCGGACAAAACGGCGCGGTATTTAACCCGCACCAGGCGGGTGAGTGTCTGTATCGCCGCGGTTTCAACCGCCGGGTATTCTAAGAGTTGAAATAGCGATCGAGAAAAGCCAAACCGACGAGTACGCCCAAAAGTCCAGCCGCCGTCAAAGCAAAATGAAACAGAGAAGTCGCCCGCTTGCGAACCATATTCCGCATCGCCAGCTTGACATAACTCGGTGGAGGCGCATTATTTGTCGGCGGTATCGGGGTTTCGGCGACGGACTCTTCGGAGGCGGGAGTTGTGGAGGGAGGTTGATTCATAGTCGTTAGTTTAGGAGGTTAACAGACAACACGCTTGGGTTCGCGGTTGTCATTGCGAGGAACGCTCTTCGAAGCGATCCCAAGGAAAGCAATCGCAGTGTTTTTCACAGGATTTTACCCCAGGACTCTCTTGTCTGAACTGTATTGGGGTAAAAGGGCGACGCTGAGCACAGACTCGCCACGATGTTAACAAATTTGTAACGTTTTGTGTATGATTTTTGAGGTTTCAAATGGAGATCCCCCTAAATCCCCCGAAAGCAAGGGGGACTTTGAGAATACTCTTGTCCCCCCCTTCTTTAAGCGGGGCTAGGGGGGATCAGTCTTAACTTTTTAGAACTTACTCACCGATACTCAGAAACCGGGTTTTTCACAAAAATACTCGCTACACATCGCAAAAACCCCGAAAAACCCGGTTTCTTTGGCCTTAATGGGTAATTCCTAGATAAATCCCAACTTCAGCCATCAGCCATCTGCTGAACTCTAGCAATAATTCTCTTCACTGTCTCCGCGTCGGGCGATTTCAAATGCTGTAAAATCTCCAAAGATTGCTGCAAATAATTCAAAGCTTGGTCAAAATCTCCCTTCTCATCTGCTAACAAATGTCCCAGCATTGCGAAAGTAGCAGCTTTCCCTTGAACATCGCCAATTTTTTCCTGAAGTTCCAGTGATTGTTGATAAAATGCGATCGCCTTTTCTACTTCTCCTTGATTGGCATAGATTCCTGCTAGTTGGTGCAAAGTAGCAGCTTTCCCTTGAACATTGCCAATTTTTTCCTTAAGTTCGAGTGATTGTTGATAAAATGCGAGCGCCTTTTCTACATCCCCTTGATTTGCATAAATTATTGCTAGACAGTGCAAAGTAGCAGCTTTCCCTTGAACATTGCCAATTTTTTCCTTAAGTTCGAGAGATTGTTGATAAAATGCGATCGCTTCTTTGAGAT
>JAYUGZ010000075.1:0-2429 GCA_043767465.1 Cyanobacteriota bacterium | reverse complement strand
GGCACTGATGAAAAGACCATCAAGAAAATCAAAGAATTTAATACTACCATCCTCCTACAGGAAGTGCAAACAAAAGCAGTGAAGGAAGCTTTGTTTGGAAAACAGGGCACGGAGGCGATCGACGATTATCGTAATATTCCGGTTTTGAGTTCTTATGCTCCACTAGATATTGATGGATTGAAGTGGGTGATCTTGGCGGAGATGGATGTTTCTGAAGCCTATGCCTCAATTCACTCGTTTGAAAAAACAGTTGTGATTGCAGCTACTTTAATCATCGCGCTAATCACGGTTGTTGCCATGTGGCTGACCGCAATCTTTGTCAAACCCATCAAGATGTTAATCGCTAGCGCCCGCCTGGTGGGGGCTGGGGATTTTGATGCGGTTGTCCAATCTGGTTCGCAAGATGAATTTGGAGAATTAGCTAAGTCATTTAACCAAACCATAAGTAGCCTTCGTGCCGAAACTCAACTAATCGATCGGGAAAATCGCGAAAATGAAGCCTTGGTCTTAAGTATATTCAGTCCCGCAATCGCCAAACGCCTCAAACAGGGCGATCGAGAAATTGCCGATCAGATTTCTAATGTCTCGGTCTTGTTTTCCGACCTCGATCAATTTACCAAGCTCGCGAAATCAATGTCTCCCCAAGAGGTTGTTAGCCTGCTTAATGAACTGGTAACAGCCTTCGATGAAATGACGGAAAAATACGGTTTGGAGAAGATTAAGACCATTGGTGACGGTTATATGGCGGTATGCGGGCTTAATGTGCCGCGTCTGGATCATGACAAACGCACGGTAGATTTTGCTTTGGAAATGCTGTCGTTTATCCGCCGATTTAATTATGAAAAAGGCTTGCAGCTAGAGGTGGAAATCGGCATCAATTCAGGAGATGTGGTTGCAGGCGTTATTGGCAAAAATAAATTGCTCTACGATGTTTGGGGCGATACTGTAAATATTGCCAATCGGTTGAAGTCGGCTTGCCCACCCGGAGCTGTCTTAGTTTCTCAAAGTATATGCGATCGCCTGCACGATCTCTACGATTTTGAGCTGGTTGGTGAAATTCAAGAACCTGGCAAAGAAAAGCTTGTGGCTTGGCAAATCAAAAGCTCTAAGCTTGCGGTAAATGTTGAATCGGAGCAAGTCTATGAATAATTTAAGCTTTTCCAACGACTGGCAGACCTGGGCGTTAATTGTCGGATTAGGGTTCCCACTCCTGGTCGTTTTACTAGGAGAGGTGATTTATCATCTACAACGGCGCGGTAAACCGCTGGCGGCTACCCTGGTGGTTGTAAAAAACCTCGTCCTGCCCGTCTTAATGCTGATGCTTTTAATCAGGAATGTCCTGAAGCTTGACGTTAACGGGAATTTTCCCAAGCTCGTTGCAACGCTGTTCTGGATATCTATTATCTACGCCTGTCTCTCGCTGCTTAATGTGATTTTGTTTGAAGAAGCTGAGGGAAATACATGGCGCGCACGGATGCCCAAATTGCTGATCGATCTTTCTAAGTTTTTTTTGGTGCTTGTCGGAAGTGCGATCGTGCTGGCGGCAGTGTGGGGTGCTGATTTGGCTGGTCTTGCTACGGGATTGGGCGTGAGCTCGATCGTGATCGGTTTGGCGCTTCAGGACACCTTGGGTAGCGTCATGTCTGGCATTGCGCTGCTTCTGGAACGCCCCTTTAGTGTGGGTGATTGGTTACGTATTGGGAATAGCAAAGACAAGCCGATCGAAGGGCAGGTAATTGATATCAATTGGCGCTCTGTTCGCCTGCTAACTCTCCAGCGCCAGGTGATTATCGTTCCTCATCAGTTCATTGGCAAAGAAATAATCCGTAATTACAGCCAACCAGAACGCATTTATAACCAACGCCTCAATATTGGCTTTTCCTACGATACCCCCCCTAACCTCGTGAAGCAGGTACTACTAAGTACAGCTTTGGCTACACAGGGAATATTGGCCGAACCCGAACCAGAGATCAAAACCACATCCTATGATGAGACTGCAATTATCTATGAGGTGGAGTTTTTTATCGAAAACTTTGAGGATGTGGAGCAGATACTCGATCGATTTATGACGCGAGTTTGGTACGCAGCGCAGCGAAACAACCTAACGCTATATCGCTACAGATACTCCTATGCTGTGGAACCTACGGACAAGGCAGATAGCGCTTCAAGTAAATTAGCCCAAAGCCTGCACTCAATTCCTGGATTTATGCCTTTGGCTCGTGAACCCAAAAATTTGGATGATTTAACTAAGGGAACTATTTTACAGAAGTTTGGTGCGGGTGAGAAAGTCATCCGGCAGGGCGATCCTGGTAATGCTTTGTACATTATCATTGCGGGTAAGGCTAAGGTAACAGTCACAAACAAGTTGGGCATGGAGTTGGAGGTAATGACTATCTTGAGTGGTGAGTTTTTTGGCGAGATGGCGCTGT
>JAYUGZ010000074.1:0-2431 GCA_043767465.1 Cyanobacteriota bacterium | reverse complement strand
AATCAGTTATTGTCTAGAACCAGCAACAGAAAATACCTCGATTGTCCAGACATTGCAGCAAAAGTTAACTGCATCGGGACTGGCAGCTCAAATCATTTTTAGCAGCAATCGCGATGTGGATATCTTACCACAAACTAGCAACAAAGGCAATGCCCTGACTTATTTACAAAAGCGCTTGCAAATTCCATCTGACGCAACATTAGTTTGTGGCGATTCTGGCAATGATATCAGTATGTTTGAACAAGATGTCCGGGGGTTAATCGTCGCTAACGCTATGTCCGAACTCTTGGCATGGCATCGCGAATGCGGCACTAAACATCATTATTTAGCTGGTGCTGCTTGCGCTGGGGGAATCATCGAAGGAATGAATTATTTTTGGGGATTTTGAGCGCAGAAAATGCGGTTCCGGTTAGAGCGCAATACGCTTGGGATCAAAGAGTCCTGGAGACAAAAAGTGTTGAACGATCGATCGCACAGACAATTCTAGCTCCATCGGCTAACCCAGAATGCCGACAATCTCGGCATCTCCCTCAATTACCGCAAACTATCTCAACCAACTAGCAACTCTCGAATCAAATTTAAGTTGATCCCGAACGCAGTAATCTACCTTCTGATACCTGTGCACCAAGTCGCAAATGCCAGTATGAATCAAATTTTCTATGTGCAGCAACTGCTCAGAAGAACAGCGAACCTGCGCTGTTTGGTTCCACACCGACTCGCCGGAGTCGATCGCAATATATTTATTAGGAACTCGGCTTAGCACGTAAGCAATTAAATCCTGCCGCAAGTCCGAGTATGAAAAAGCTTCTTGATAAGGATACTTGGGATAAGACTCCAAGATAATTTCTACTTCCTCTGTAACTACGCCCAAGGTAATATTTACAAGATTTTTCTGCATTTTACCGCTTCCAAAACACTACTTAACTAATATCTTTGTTGCCGTTCTCGATCTCGTCTGATTTATCCTGAATTTTAGCGGGCTAATACCGCACATTTTTCTTCCAGAACAACCAGATCGAACTCCGAACTTACCTCTTCTATAACCCGCAGCACGTAGCAGGGAATCTTGTCCGATAAAATAGCAGTCGTCACCGCACCCGTGTGAATTTCTAATACTGCTTCTGCCGCCGCTTCAAACATCAGTCGCTGTCCCGGAAACACCACTCTTTCAAAGCACCAATTAGGAATGTTCCCAATCCGAACTACCTGAATTTGGTTGGTAGCATTTGCGTAATAGCAGAGAATCTGACTGTTGCCTTTGGAAGATAGCTGATTTGACATTTGAAAATTCTCCACACTCTTTAAATAAATTACTCAGACTTGGCGCAAGCCTGTTAGCAGGAATTGCCAGTTTTGGTTTTGACAAAATGACAAACTTATTTTCGGGAGGTTATTCGATCGCGCGAATCACATCCACACTTATTAATTTATTTGGCATTTAGTTCTCCTGCCAACACTTATAGGACTTCCACAGAAACCAGGTTTTTCGCGATTTTAAAACCCGGTTTGTTTGGTATGCAGTGCCTAACCCCTGACTTATTGAGGTTGGTTGTGCTGTCGCAGCAGTGCATCGAAAATATCGTCACTCAACCGAACTCCCCGGACAACAGGTTAGTTCTTTGGCAGCGGGATACTGCTGAGACTGCGACCTTCAATTCAAGAACCTAGAATAAATATTATCTAAAAAATATGAGGAAATTATGAAGAGAATCATTTTTTTTAATCAATATACTTTTGCCGCAGCAGCGATTAAAACACTGAGGCTGAAACCGGGTTTTTTAGCAAAAAACTTGACTGTATTACGGAGTCTGGGTGAAAAACCCGGTTTCTTGAGGCAAGTGTGTTAACTTCAGGAGCAGTTATTCTGCCTGTAAATACGGTGGTTGCCGATCGGCTTTACACAAAAAAAACCCAACTCCCTGAGTTCATCTCTGGAACTTATAGGGAATCGGAGTTTACAGTAACCAATCACCGATCGATCTCAAAGCTAAATCAAAAAAATGAGGAAATTCTGAAAACAGCCGCCAAAACCAGGACTTTCCGGCACGCACAAACCCGCCTTATTAACATAATTTCCAGATTTTTGCAAGAGACAAATAGCTATAAACCGGATTGGCGATCGTCAATCCGGTTGGAATGCCCCCTTGATTCGACCGTCGGCACAGCCCGACTTTGTTTGTCTAGTAGCGGTTGCAACCGCCGAATTTTTTTGCATCGCATTTTACCGGAAAAAATTGGTTTAAAGCCAGAACCCTTGTAGGGAGAAATTAAAATCAGACTATTCATTACTCCAATCCTCTTCCTTGTAGGTAGAGGTCGCCCTCCGAAGTCAACTGTCAACTGTCAACTGTCAACTGACCGACGCTTTCCAACCCAGAATATCCGCAACTTGCTGCGCCAAACCCAAAGGATCAAAAGGCTTAGCAATCAC
>JAYUGZ010000073.1:0-2434 GCA_043767465.1 Cyanobacteriota bacterium | reverse complement strand
TTATGCTAATGGTGGTAGTGGCAAAAAAGAAGCAAAATTGTTGACGGCTGAACTCGAAATGGCTCTTAAAACTCTTGATGAAAGTTGACAGTTGGCAGTTGACAGTTGGCAGTTGACAGTTGGCAGTTGACAGTTGATAGTTGGCAGTTGACCGAAGGAATAAGTAATTGTGATATCATATTGTTTGGTGCTGCTGAGAGTTGCGGCACTTATTTTGCTTGGTTATGTCTGTATTAAGAGTCAGCATTAATGGATTGTGCTTTGAACTTTAAGCCTGGTCAAATTGTCAGTTTAGAATGTGGAAATGCGTGCCTCCATTCAGAGGTAATTCAAGTGGTTGAGGCACGTCAAATTTGTTGGGTACGCCCTTTAATGTTGGTTGGATTGGTGTCTGGGAAGGATTTATCGCATCAATGGCCGGAAGAATACACTTTATCGGATTTGCGGGATGGTGCGGATTTGTTGTGGCCGCTGAGTTTGTTTCGGGCGGCGCTGGATACGGAGGTGATTTCGTTGTTAAGTGAGTTGCAGTCTCTGGACTCTGATCAGAAGGATAGCACGATCGCCTCTCGGGAACTTAGAGATTTTGTCGATCGAGTTTGGGCCGCTTTTCCCAGTGCTTTTAATTAATTAGTTAGTTGTTATTGGTTATTGGTTATTAGTTATTAGTTATTGGTAGCATAGGACTAATCCCAAAAAAAGATGTTTGTAGTGAGGACTTTAGTCCGCAGAATATCTCAGGACTAAAGTCCTCACTACAAACCAATTTTATAACGAATAACAACTAACAAAAAATTAATTTAAAACACCGCGTGCGAAAGTTCTGCCGGATTCAGATTATTATGAATAACTTGACCGTCGCGGAACCAGACAACCCGGCGAGTTTGACGCGCTACTTCCGGTTCGTGAGTTACCATCACCACAGTCATACCGGCTTCATTAAATTCTGTAAAAATATCCATTACTTCTTGAGTAGTTTTAGTATCCAATGCACCAGTCGGTTCATCTGCAAGCAACAACACGGGACGGTTCACAATCGCCCTGGCGATTGCTACGCGCTGCTGCTGTCCTCCTGATAGTTGATTCGGTTTATTTTGCAGCCGACTTTCTAGGCCGACTCTCGTTAAAGCTTCTGTTGCTCTTTCTCGTCTTTCGGATGAGGGAATGCCTGCATAAACCATTGGTAACATGACATTTTCTAATGCTGTTAGTTGAGCCAGCAGGTGAAATTGTTGGAAGACAAAACCTAATTTTAAATTGCGAATTCCGGCTAATTCTGATTCGGGCATTTGGGCGACATCTACGCCGTCTAGGTAGTAACTGCCGCTCGTAGGTCGATCGAGACAACCGATAATATTCATAGCTGTAGATTTGCCCGAACCCGATGCGCCCATAATCGCGCAATACTCTCCTTGCTTTACTGTCAAGCTGATTCCGTTGAGGGCGCGCACTTCTAAGTCGCCGATGCCGTAGACTTTGGTTACGTCTTTGAGACCGAGGATGACGGGTTTTGAGGTGTCTTGCTGGTGGAGGTCTTGCTTGGTCTCGGTTTGTAGTTCAGGCATTTGTTTTTATGTGCGATCGACACGACTAACTACTAAGTTAACACTTCTTATCGTTTTTGGCGGCTGGAGTGGCGATCGTTTGGACGCTAATTGACGAGATATAAAAAAACTAAATCTTTAACGACGTGTTTGTGAGTTCTTTAATGAGAGTCATCTGATGTTCTAGCACTAGATAGTTATCTAATTTGCTTTTTCCAGCGCGGGTCAAGCCTTGATTATTGTGGGCATAAATTAGGTCGGCGATATGATTTTTGCCTTCCTATGAGAGTAGAAAGTTGATAATGCTGTGGGAAGTGTGGCCGTCGCCAAAAATTCAACTATTTCTGCATAAGCTTTGGGGATATTAGTGGGTACAGTCATATTTTATTCCTGCTTTTTTTGTTTAAATTACAGCTTCTCTAATTCGGTCAACTTTTCGTGGGCAAACTGGCGGACTTCTTCATCAGGATCGTTGGCAAATCGATCGCGAAGTATTTCTAAAGTTTTTGGGCGATCAGGGTATTGCTTGAGCATGATTTCAAGTGCTGTTTGTCTGGGATTCTCTTGGAATTTGGACTTGCGTTCAAAAGGATGATGGATAGCAATATCGCACAACCATTCAAATATCCCTGGTTCATTGTTCCACCTAAATGCTAATTTTTCCACTGTTAAATATCGCACACCCCAATTATCATCAGATTGAGCCAGTTGTTTGAGCCGAGGTAAGGTTTGCAGGTCATTTTTCCACCCCCGTGCTAATTCTAGGACTGCTGCTTGCCCCACAGCCGAATTATCATTAAATTGAGCCAGTTGTTTGAGCCAAGGTAAAGTTGTCGGGTCATCTTTCCACCCCCGTGCTAATTCTAGGACTGCTGTTTGCTGTACATACG
>JAYUGZ010000072.1:0-6077 GCA_043767465.1 Cyanobacteriota bacterium | reverse complement strand
CCAACTGCTTGATCACGATTTCCTGTTCCGTCGAAACCTGATCCACCTGCACCGCCAAGAAATTGCCAGCAGAGCGCAGCACGATCACCGAAATCATGTCATCGTCAGTATTAAACCCGTAAACACTGCCCCGGCCCAAATGGCGGTTGTAACCCAACAAATCCCGCAGCGGGCGGAACGGCAAAACCGAACCCCGCCAATCAATGCAAGGCAAACCGTCCGCCCCAGTCGTCACCTGATCCCGAGGTACATCAATCATGTCCTCCACCCCGTCCATCGGGAAAGCAATCCGAGCTCGATCGCTAATGCAAGTCAGAGCCTTAGAAATACTCAATACCAGAGGCAAACGGATGGTAAATACAGTACCTTTGCCGATCGTCGAATCAATGCCCACAGTCCCCCGAATCTCCTGCAAGGAAGTCCGCACCACATCCATGCCGACCCCCCTGCCCGCGTACTCAGTCGCCTGTTCCTGAGTGCTGAAACCCGGCATAAACAGCAAATCGTAAACCTCCGAACGCGACATTCTCTGAGCTTGAGGCGCAGTCAACAAACCCTGCTTAATCGCCTTCGCCTTCACCTTTTGCGGGTCAATTCCCGCCCCGTCGTCAGAAACCGAAATCACCGTTTGATTTCCTTGGTGAAAAGCGCGAATCGTAATTCTGCCGACTGCTGGCTTCCCAGCCGCCAGACGCACTTCCGGAGGTTCGATCCCGTGAGTAATCGCATTATTGACTAAGTGAGTCATCGGGTCATAAAGCTGATCCACAATCATCTTGTCGATCAAAATATCCTTGCCCTCAACCTGCAACTGAGCCTGCTTCCCGCACTTAATCCCAACTTCCCGCACCGCCCGGAACAGCCTGTCAGTCGTCTCCGCAAACGGCTTCATCCGGGCCCGAGTCAAACCTTCTTGCAGTTGAGTCGTGACTTGACGCAGTTGGCGAGTCACCTGATCGGCCTCATCCACCAAAAACTCGATGTCAGCAGCCGACTCCCGCACCCGCACGATCAGCTCGATAATCTCTTGAGCCAAACTGTGGAAAGGAGTAAACCTGTCCATTTCCTCTGGTCTCCAAGCGCTTTCGCGTTGGTGGGACGACTCTTCGTTGCGCCATGCCGATCGATGTCCTTGACGATTTGCCAGCAAAGCAATCTCCAAAAGACTCCGCTCGTAGAAATCCTGAGTCCGCTGGCTGACATCGCTCAGCAGCGTCACCTGGTGCAGCAAATTCTCCAAAAACTGTCGCATCCGTTCTTGGTCTTGCTCCAAACTGTTGCGGTTGACTACCAGTTCCCCCATCAAATTGCTGAGGTTGTCCAGTTGCTTGACCGGCACCCGCATCGTCTGGTCGCCAAAGCCGCCCGCGCGGGCATTTCGCCTCGATCTGTTGAGCGCCGACGGCCCGATATTAGCTTCCCCTTGGCGGCCGCCCCCATCCCTGGAATCTTCTAGCAGTTTTTCTAGGTCGCCAAATTCGTCGTCACTTTCTTGGGCAGTGGGGGGCGAAGCAATGCTGGGGGCAATGCTTGCAGTTGTCGCCTGCTTCGAAGCCCTCGAAGAGGATCGCCCTTGAATTTCCGGCATCGTGGCGCTCTCGCTCAGGAGTTCTTCGAGATCGGAGAATACTTCTGTAGTCACTGGAGTTTGATTTGTGCCGATCGATGCGGCGATCGCCGCTCCCGCGCCCCCTGCAATTAACAGAGCTTCTAAATCGTCAAAATTGCTTTCGGCATCTTCTGAGCCGGATACTGCACTGGCAAAGAAATCTGCCAGGGATTCTTCTGGTTCTTCTGGTTCTTCTAACCCTGAGATATCTTGTTCCAGAGATGAATCATCAGTGTCCCACAAGCCCGATGTCAGTTCCGAAGTCGCCAGAGTCCCAGCATCCATCGAATCCAATAAATCATCAAAACCCTCCAATTCTTCAGTGTTCAGAGTCGCCCCAGTTTCTAGAGCTGCAAGCATTTCAGCATCGCCATCAAACATATTCTCCAGAGATTCGGCAGACAGCGGTTCTAAATCTCCAGCAGCAAAATCTGTTTCGGACGCCTCAAACAAGTCATCCTCGCCGCTCGACTCTGTGGCGGTTTCCGCGGACTCGAGTCGATCAAACAAATCCGCAACTTCGGCATCGAACAAACTCTCAGTTTCAGGAGCAAACGATTCCTGCAAATCAACAGTAGAGCCGGCATCCACAGACGATAGAACCTCTTCCCCGAACATATCCTCTAATAAATCGAAAGTGTTGCTATCAGACTCGACACTTGGGCTGCGCTCCGTGGAATTTTCCGCATCCGAACCAAAGGGCTCGGCGCCAAGTTCAAATCCTGCCAAATCCGTCAAACCTGCGTCGGAAACTGCCGACGCCGACGAGTTCGAGAACCAACTCCCCAAGTCGTCCTCAAACGCTGAGTCGCCGGCACTCGGCAACTCTGCATCCCCATCTAAATTCAGCCAATCGCTATTGTTCTGCCCGGAAGCTTCTCCGTCATACTCGGTACCTGTGGGGACAGAACCGAACAGCTCAGCCAAATCTGCCGCTTCTTGGGAAGTAGCGCCCCCGAGCGGCTTGGCTGGCGGTGTTTCTTCATCCTCAGAAATCGGGCCCGAGGTGATGTCGCCAAACAGCGCATCTAAATCGGTATCTTCTAGTTCTAGGTTGGCTGGTGGCATAGACTCGTCTTCTGTACCGAAAGCATCTTCTAGCCAATTGCTATCCGATGAGATGTCTAATTCTGAATTTATGGCACTCTTAAACACCCTGTCAATTTCTGCGTTTTGTGAGTTGCGAGCAGTTAAATTGCGATCGCCCCGACTCTCTCCACTTTCGTTTTCTGAGGTCAAGAAACCTGAAGAGATGTTCAACAGTTCGCTCAAATCCGACTCTTCGCCGGGCTCCGACAGCAACTCAAAGTCATCTATTTCCGGCATGGTGAGTGCTTCGACATCTTCGGAATCATCGTTATTGCCGCCAAACGCTGGCTCCGCATCTCCTGTATCGAAACCTTCTGGGTTGAGAGCATAGTTGTCAGAAGAATTTGCCGGTACCCTTGCTGTGGTTTCTTCTAAGTCGCCGAACAGGTTGTCAAAATCGGGATTTTCTTCTGTAAATACCGCAGAAGTTTGGGCTGCTACTTCGTCTAACAGTGTGCCCAGAGCATCTTCTTCAGCTTGCCTATTGGTAAGTTCCATGGTTTTTTCTCGCTGCTCTTTGCGCCCCCTCTGAGATATTTCAAGTTTTTTGGAAGTTGGGGGCCGTCTGAAACTGAGATTTTCCCGATCGGCTCTTGATGCCGAAATATCTGATTTGCTCATCGCGCGCAAATCCTCTTTGAACAAACTTGTGAAGTCGTCAATAGCAGGCGCTGTGCAGATTTCAGGATTTTCTACCGAGTATTCGTCAAACAACAAATCAGTAAAATCGCCAGAATTGTCATCGTCAGAAAACCGCATTCCCCCCGCCGGCATTCTCGAAGATTGCGCATAGTCAAGGTCTTCTTCTTCTTCCCAAGCGCCGTCGAGATCCGGGGATTCCCCGTCGAACAAATCAGCTAATGTATTGAGTTCGGCTGCGCCCACTTCCGGGCCCGTGCGGGTTGAGGTTCTGAAACTACCTGTATCTATGTCGGATTCTCCGAACCCCGGGGAATCATCGAACTGGGGCCGACCCCTGCCGTAATCGTCGTTCTCGCTGCCGTCGAGTTGTTCAAACAGCTCATCTATGCTCAGCCCTGAGATAGTCGGCAGCAACTTGTTCAATCCATCCCGGGAATCGTTGAGCCTCCTCATATCCCACGCTGAATCTTCGAGAGAAGCCACTTTTGCTGCTGAGGTACTGGGTTGAGCGAATGCCAACAAATCTTCAAAGTCGGTTTCAGCGGCCACAACAGCGGGCAGCATCGTCAGAAGTTTGGCGCTGGGCGCGATCGATCTTTGTTGACCCGCAAGTACCTGCTCCTGAGCTTGTTTGATGTCTTTGATGACTGTTGGGGCTAGGGTGCGGTAGGTATTCGCTGAGTTGGCGATCGACTTTTCTACAACTTCCATCAACTCTATCCAGCGCGGCAAATCAAACTCTTCCCCCGCCATTTTCAAATTTCGACAAATGCTCTTGAGCTGGCGCCTGCTTTCTGGCCCCTCCGGCTGTTTGAACTCTTGCAGCATTTCCCGCATCCTCGCCGGCACATCCGAATCAAATACTATAGAAAGCGCGTTTTCTTCTCTTGAAGAAGCATCGTCGAGTGCGTAAACAGACCCCGAGTCCGCAAAACTCATCGATGAATTAAACACCCCCGCTCCCATCCCCGCCAGAACTTGTTGGGGTAATGGCAGCGGGCCGCTCTCATCTGCATCGTGTCCCGTGTGTCCCACGAGTCCCCCCAAATGCCCGTTAAGCTCTTCAAATACCGGTTCTAATTCTCGAACCATCTGCTCTCCCAATTCCTCTGTCAGCCCAAAAGGCCCCGACAGTTGCTCTAACAGCCCTTGCAACGTGTCAAAAATACGCAGGAACAGAGACTCTAGCTGTTGGTCTACCTTAACGCTGCACTCTTTTAAAACCTTAAAACTATCTTCTAGTCGGTGAGCTGTTTGCTGAATGCTGGTCAGCCCCAGCATTGCGGCTCCTCCTTTGACAGAGTGAGCGGCCCTAAATACTTCGTTGACCAGTTCTGGGTCTTCGATCGTAGTTTGCAGGTTCAGCAAGCCTTGCTCGATCGTATTGAGGTGGTCTTTTGCCTCCTCAATAAAATAGCCCATGATCCTCTGTTGTTGCTCCGGCAGCATATTTTTATTCCTGATTTTAATCGTTATTGTATTGGGTCTATTTTAGTATTCTTAGAGAATATCTCTGTATATCTCGCCCCTTGCCAACAGAATAATCTGACTGCGAGATATTGCAAATGTCCTAGCTATTTCTCTTTTCGATATCCCCTCACCTAAAAGATAGCGAATCTGCTCCACCTGTTCGGGTTTTAGTTTGCGGTTAGGGCCTATCTTGCCAGGAACGAAGGTCAAGCGGTTTTTTTCTATAGCATCGCGGGAGTTATCGGCGGGAGTTCCTTCCCACAAATGGTCTGGATTCACACAACCGCGATCGTCGCAACTGTGACAAGCAAAATAACCCGGTTTGATCGATCGTCCCAGTTTATGTTCCAGTACCAGTCTGTGGGGATAGAAGCTTTGATTTTTTCCGTTAATTTTGATAGTTTTAACCGAGTAACCATCACTTCTTTTAGCCAAGATACAAATCATGCAGCCATTCGGCTGTATTTCGGCCCTAATTCCAGGAATTATTTCTATGCCTCGCAGTTCTTTTTGAGGTTGAGGTGCAGATGTGCTTCCTACATCTTTAATTCTTCCTTTTCTAAACCTATCTTGAGAATTTTCCAGTCTAGAACCTTCCCATAAATGATTAGGATTAATGCAGTTACGAACATCGCAACTATGGCAACAAAAGTATTCTGGTCTAATCGGACGACCTAAGCTATTTTCTAATACCAAGCGATGAATAGTAAGCGTTTTCCATTCACCGTCAATCTTAAGTCTTTTGTTGGCATAGCCCCTGCTATTTTTTGAGAGAGTAGAGATAATACACCCCGTCGGCTGAATCTCACCAAATATACCAGAAATTACCTCTACTATGTTATCGTCCATCTGTACAACTCCTAGTTCGTTTAGGTGCTGGATTGGCATCCCCGCAGTCGTTTCAAGACTGCGAGGTTACTTTTTGTTTCCCATCATTGCCACACTAACGTGCTTGTAAATCAGCAAGTAAAAAAAGCATTAAACAATCAATTATTGTCTTTCTGCTGTTTCTACTCGGAACCTTTCTACTGATGTTAAAAGGTCGCGAGCAACACCTACCAAATTTTGCAAAGCACCGGAAACTCGCTGCGCTTCTTGAGACGTTTCTTGAGCAGTTAATTCGACTGCTTGCATCACACTGGCGACCGAGCGAGCTGTTTCATTCTGTTCCACAGTGTCGGCTGTAATCGATCGCACTAGCACGTCAATTCGATTAGTAACTTGAATGATATCTTCAAGCGATCGCTTCGCTTGTTCTGCCAATCTT
>JAYUGZ010000071.1:0-6087 GCA_043767465.1 Cyanobacteriota bacterium | reverse complement strand
TAATGCAGCTTCCAGCACCCGCTATTGAAACACCTCTTGCTTCTTGAAGAGTGCCCACAAGCTGTGCATCCAGTATCCCTTCAACAAATATTGGATTGTCGGAGAAAAATAGTTGCTTGTGGTGAACATTTAACCGAGGGACAAGTGTTGACAGCCTTTCAGATGCTTTTTTATCAATGTCCAATATATGCTTTGGCAGTTTATGATCTATAGAAAAAGAAATAACAGACTTGACATCTTCTATTGATCTAAAGTCCAGAATGAATGGTGAATGAGTAATTAGAAATACCACTTTTTTACTTGGTTCTATAGTGGGATCGCCTGCGACTTTTCGTACCTCTTGAATGAAAAATGCTTGGTACTGCGGGTGAAGATTTAGCTCAGGTTCATCAATGATGATATACGGATACTCATCATTGTAAAGATGCGTTAATAATACAAGTAGCTCTTTAATTCCATGACATTCGTCTCTGTCAAGCCGATATGACGCACCACTATCTCCAAGAATAGCCCTAGCCAAGAGATTCCCAGAATCCCATTCAAGGTATATTTTTCGATTAAAAAGATGACTAAGCGTTGCTTCAACTTGGATACGAAGATCCATTCGTTCTTCTAGTAAAACGATGGTATCAATTCCCAATCCTTGTTGTCCTGCACTTTTAAAGTGGTCGAAGTAATTTTTTGCAAGACCACCGGCCATGTGGTCGCCAAAGATTCCCCTAAGCGCATTGTTCTGCTCCATGCCGCTAAGTCGGTCAGTTCCAAGCAACCGAGCATTTCCCAAATGATCCTTTAGTGTTTGTCCAAACCTTGATTTTCCGCTGCCATTTGGTCCAACAAGAAAATTAACGTAGCCAATTTTCGATACCGCAAACGTTTGATCTTTCCATGGGAGTGGAAGTGGAAATGACAAATTCTTCTCTATCATGCGTACAAATCAAATTTTCTATGTTAAACGGTGGCGGAGATCTCCGCCTAACGGTTGAATTGAGCGTCGATTGCCCTAACTCAAAACCAAAATATCATATTTGTCCGCTCCAATGATTTGTTATGCCCCGATCGCTTCTCAATTCTTAACTTTTGGGATCGCCGATGATCTTTCCCCACTACACAACGAAGCCAACCATTTTTGCTTGCCCAATCGAAGTGAGCTTTTTGCGAGGAATGGGTTTCGCACTTACACCAAGTTCGTAAACCCATCGTTCCCAAGCAAATCGATCGTTATTCTTGTTTCCAGAATGCCTTAATTGGTGATCGCGATGACTGCCACATCGTTTGTTCAAATCAGATAAATCTTTGTGCTTCGGGGGGTGCACCGTCAGCGTCTCGCCATTCCTCGTAAATCTCAAATTGCCGTTGTGATCCTCTTCCACGTGTGCGCTCGCGCTGAGCGTCGATCGCAACTTTAATGGCATTGATGGGTAACTTCAAGCGTTCAGCGATCGTCAATTGCACCTTGTGATCGCCTCAACAATACAGGGTGTGATGATGTCAAAGGCATCACAGACTTTCCAGCATTATTAACAATGGTTTCGGGCTGAACGCTTCACCTCAGTTTATGAAAGGATTTCCACTTAATTCAGCAGCTCGTATGCCCCGCCACGTTCTAATGCACGGCGGTATGCGGGACGCCCGTGAATGCGATCGAGAAAGCCCATCAGTTTCGGTCGGCTGCTGTCCAACCCTACCTGTGCAGCCGCCGCCTCCAATGGAAAGCTCATCTGAATATCGGCTGCGGTGAACTCACTACCAACAAACCATAAGCTTTTCTCAAGTTCTGCTTCTAGATAACCCAGATGCAGTGCGATTTGAGGCTCAATGAACGATTTATTGACGCGAGCCACAATTGCCCGCGCCATCGGTCGAGCGAAAAACGGCATCGGACTTGTTTCGATTTGGTTAAAGACTAGCTTCAACAGTAGCGGGGGCATCGCAGAGCCTTCGGCATAATGCAGCCAGTAGATGTATCGCAACCGTTCCGGCGTGCCAAGCTCTGGAGCGAGTCGTCCGCCACCGTAACGGTCAACTAAGTATTCGACGATCGCACCGGATTCAGCCAGAGTCAGCGCACCATCGGTAATCACCGGAGACTTACCCAGTGGATGCACTGCACGCAGCGACGCGGGAGCGAGCATTGTTTTCGGATCGCGCTCGTAGCGCTTGACTTCATACTCTACGTCGAGTTCCTCTAGCAGCCAGAGCACTCGCTGGGAGCGAGAGTTGTTCAAGTGGTGGACAGTAATCATGTTTTTCTTCTCAGTTTACAAGACATTGATGCGGTGAATTGTGAATGGTCAAGAGTGGATGTGTTGATAGAAAACTCGTTTAACAGTTTCTGCACTGAGGATGTAAAGTCCGACAATTGCCGCCAGCACCAACAGGAATTCGAGCGGCAAGGATTGGAATCCCAGTAAACTTGCAAGCGGAGTATAGGGAAGGAAGAGTGTAATCATGACGATCGCGATCGTGGCCATCAACAAATACTTTCCCGGCTTGCTCGCGAGAATCGACTGCCGCGTCCGAATTACCAGCACAATCATGGATGCAGAAATCACCGATTCCATAAACCAACCAGTTCTAAATTGCGCCTCGTTGGCGTGCAGCAGAAATATTAATGCTCCAAACGTGAGATAATCAAAGACTGAACTGAGCAAACCAAACACCAACATAAATTTGCGGATGAACTTGATATCCATACGCCGGGGTTTGTTGACCAATTCCTTGTCTACGCGATCGGTGGCGATCGTCATTTCGGGAAAATCGGTCAACAGGTTTGTGAGTAAAATCTGACTGGGCAGTAGCGGCAAAAACGGTAAAAACAGAGAAATGCCTGCCATGCTGAACATATTGCCGAAATTAGCGCTCGTTGCCATAAACACGTATTTAAGCGTATTAGCAAACGTCACCCGTCCTTCCTTCACACCCTCAACCAAGACATTTAGGTCTTTTTCCATCAACACAATGTCGGCTGCTTCCTTCGCCACATCAACCGCACTCTCAACGGAAATTCCCACATCGGCAGCATGAAGCGCAGAAGCATCGTTAATGCCATCTCCTAAATAGCCAACCACATTCCCTGCTTTTTTCAGCGCGATGATGATCCGCTCTTTTTGATTCGGCTCAACTTCAGCAAAGACATTGGTTTCTCCAACACGATGAAGTAGCGCTTCATCACTGAGTTTTTGGAGCTCGGCACCAGTCAAAACCTTTGGATCGGGTAGTCCTACCTGCTGAATGATACTGATCGCCACAGCCCGACTATCGCCGGTAATCATCTTCGGAGTAATGCCCAGGGCTATCAAATCTTTGAGGGTGTCAGCAATGCCAGGTTTCGGTGGATCGAACAGCGCCAGATAGCCTAGAAATGTCATGTTCGTTTCATCGTCTTTGCTGAAGGAATCGGTGTCAAAATTGCGGTAAGCAACTCCCAATACTCGAAATCCTTTGCTGCCCAATTCTTCAGCTCGTTGCTGAATCTTGTCCTGCTGCGGGGCAATGTCGATGGTTTTCCCCTCAACCATCTCTACCGTTGAGCAGACATCCAGAATATTCTTGAGGGCTCCTTTGGTGACAATTAGATGCGTATTCTCTTGTTTAAACAGGATGCTTAAGCGTTTGCGGTTGAAATCGTAGGGCACTTCATCGAGCTTTTGATAGGCTGAGATGTCGAATGTCTTGTGCTGGCGGATGGCTTCGTCGATCGCATTTACATAGCCAGACTCAGACGCAGCATTCAAATAAGCATAGAGCAAAACCCGATCGCTCTCCTTGCCATCGACATCAACCGCCGAGTGAATTTTCACCTCCCCTTCCGTCAGCGTGCCCGTCTTATCCGTACAAAACACGTTCATACTGCCAAAATTCTCGATCGCAGCCAACCGCTTCACAATCACCTGCTTTGCCGCCATTTGCTTAGCGCCGCGAGACAAATTGAGGCTGACAATCGCAGGCAGAAGTTGAGGGGTCAGGCCAACCGCCAGCGCTAGGGAAAATAGGAATGATTCCAAAACCGGGCGTTTCAGGTAAACATTGGCGGCAAAAATCAGGACAACCAGAATCAGCGTCACCTCCATCAAAAAGTAGCCAAATTTGGTAAGTCCCGCTTCAAATTCGGTTTCCGGCGGCCTAAGTTTCAATCGTTCCGATACCTTACCAAACTCAGTCTCCTTTCCGGTATGTACCACCACTGCTTTGCCAGTACCGCTGATGACATTGGTGCCCATATAAAGGATGTTAGTGCGCTTGCCCAAATCGGTTTCAGCGGGCAGAACGCCGCTGAGTTTGTCAGCCGGATAGGTTTCTCCAGTCAGCGCCGCTTCATTCACCGACAAATCTTTCGACTCTAAAATTAGGCAGTCACCGGGAATGCTATCGCCAGCATTCAGCAACACAATGTCACCCGGAACCACCTGTTCATTGGGGATTTCTTGAGATTTACCGTCCCGCAACACCGTTGCTTTTACTTGCACCAAAGCCAGGAGTTTCTCAACAGCATTTGTGGCTCCCCGTTCTTGCCAAAATCCTAAGAATCCGCTAATTAGGACGATCGCCAAAATGATGATCGCATCTGCCGCATCTTTCAGAAATATAGACAGCACGGCGGCAAAAATCAGAATCAAAATAATCGGACTTTTGAACTGGTTGAGCAACAGCGTCAAGGAATTCGATTTTTGTTTTTGTTTCAGGCTGTTCGCACCGTATTCGCTCAGGTGTTGTTTAGCATCCTGAGTGCTTAAACCTGCGGGCGTAGACTTCACCTGAGTCAGCACGCGATCGGCAGGTAAGCTCCAAAACGTCCAAAGTTTTGAATTCATTGTTTGTTATTTAACTTTTAATTTCCTGTAAATAACCGTGCTAATTCATAGGCAGCCGCAGCCGCCACACTTCCCACCATCACAGTTTTGCTTGGCACTCTCAACCCATCTGATACCAAATCCGGGTTTCCGACTCCCTTTATTCGACCGTCGGCGCAGGCCGACTTTGTTTGTGTAGACGCGGTTTCAACCGCCGAGTTCGATCTAATACCCGCAGTATCAGTTGAAGTAATCGGTCAACTCGATGCTCATCTACTGCTTGGCCCATCAGTCGTGCGTCCGGTCATTTCGCCGTGAGAGATGCGGTAGATTGCTATTACCTCTGCACGTCCCCAAGAGTCGATCCAAGTTCGATTGATCGCAGGCGAAAGTGTGGGATTTTCCCCTTTGATTAATTGCATCGCTAGATCGATGTCTTGCTGCTCGGTTAGGCGATCGGCTCGGCCACTCACAATCACGCTGCGCCAATGCAGCGGATCGTGAATTTTTTCTACCTGTAGGCAGACTTCTGGATTCACGTTTATGTCATGAGTCTTCATGCCTTCGGTTGTAAACAGGTAGATATCGGAATCTTTGAAATAATAGTGCATTGGCATCACGTAGGGTTTTCCTTCGTGTATGTAGCCAAGATGACCGTATCCTACTTGTTGTAGAAACTCTTCAATTTCTTTTTGTCCCATTTCATCAATATCTAACATCACTATTCTCCTTTTCAATATTCAGTCAATTGACTTGATAGCCGATGTGTTGGCTGCCACCATGAAGTTTGTAGTGATAACTTTAGTCCTCAGATGGATGCGGACTAAAGTCCTCACTACGAACCAATTTTATTGTGACCATTGAAAATGCTTTTGACACTCCGAAAGATCTGCTCCCAGTTGCAGTGTGTATCAGCAGTAAACTCTAAGCCCTTTGTTGCTGAAACATATGATTCAATCGATCGGCATTTTCTCTCAAAATGTGCAAAATTCCCCCTCGAATCACCGTTTCTCGGTACATTCGCTCCGCTAAAGGAGAACGATGTGGAGCGCCCAGTTTTCTCACCGGTACTGTTTCTCCGGCGATCGTGTAATGGTTGGGAATTTGGCTGAGAACGTGAGCAATCAGCTTTTGCCGAAATTCAGGCATCGCAAAAGCTGACTGATAGGGATGTTCTGGGTAGTCATCTAAGACTTCGCCAATTTCTCGCAGTACCGCCGGCAATGTTAAATTGATTAGCTCGAATGACATTTTTACCTCTAAATTATGATTGCTGAGTCCGAAAACTATTGCT
>JAYUGZ010000070.1:0-2440 GCA_043767465.1 Cyanobacteriota bacterium | reverse complement strand
GAACAAGCAGTGGCGGCAGTGGGTCACATCGATTCTGCGGTAATTTTGGTAGAGCCTTACTCGGTGCTGGATGCGGCTCAAGAAGCGATCGCGGCAGGAATTCGGCAAATCGCGATCGTCACAGAGGGAGTGCCTCCTCTGGATATGGTGCGCTTAGTCAGAAAAGCAGAAGCCACCGAAACGTTGGTAATCGGGCCCAACACTCCGGGGATAATCATCCCAGACAAACTGCTGCTGGGAACTCACCCCAAGGAATTTTACACTCCAGGCTTGATCGGAGTGATCAGCCGCAGCAGCACTTTGACTTACGAAGTTGCTCTGGCACTGACTGAGGCGGGGTTGGGACAGTCGATGGCGGTTTGTATTGGCTGCGACGCGATTGTTGGTTCTTCTTTTATGCAGTGGCTGCAAATTTTGGACGAAGACGACTGTACGGAGGCGATAGTTTTGATCGGGGAAGTTGGCGGTTGGAGTGAACAAGCTGCTGCTTCTTACATCGCTTCGGCGATCGACAAACCCGTGGTTGCTTATCTCGCCGGCCGCTACGCCCCCAAGGGCCCGTCTCTGGGCCACGCCGGCATTTTGATCAGTTCTCGGGCTGCTGCCCAGAAAGCCTTTGGAGTTAAGCCCCAAAACAAAATGGCTGCCTTTGAAGAGGCGGAAATACCCGTAGCCACTCGGCCTTCGGAGGTTCCTAAGTTGCTCAAAAAATTGCTCAAGAAAAATTGATTGCTTCTTGGTTTGATCCTTCGGACTTTAGTCCGAACGATCAAACCTGTTGATGACGCTGATTTTCTTACCAGAGTCCTCTGACTGGTCTCACAGGCTGCGGTGCTGGGGCTGGTAAGGGTGCGCTGGGGCGACGGGCTGGAGGGGGGGTGGTTGGCTGCACGCTGCGGCGAGGTGCGATCGGACTTTCGGTGCGAGTTGTTTCAGTTGTCCTCGTTGTCTGGCGCATCGAATCTTGAAGCAGGCTGCTGAGATTTCCGGCCAAACCCTGAATTTTCCCAACAGTCGCAGCAATGCTGGCAACATCTACGTAAACCTCCGGCAGAGGATACTTTTTCAGGATTTCCAGCAGCGATACCTTACCGTCGTCGCCGGATGCCAGCATCACCGCCGCCCGCAGAGCTTTGCCGCTTTCGGTGCGGCGCTGAGTCCGAATTGCTTGACCGATTTCGTCAGTGATTTTTTCTCCCGGGGTGCTGTAAATTACCCGGGCCAGATTAGCTGGCTTTAAACCGATTTCTAAACCAATCAACCCTCGCAATATTTGTGGGTCCATTTTGGAGAACCCGATAATTTGTTGCAGGGTTGCCGTCGTCGTGCCGTCTTTGGCAAAGTCTTCTAAGTCGCTGATATTGATGGTTTGACGGATCGGGCCAAATGTGAGTACAACTTTTTCGGCCGCCAATGCTCTACTGCTGCTGGATAATATGCTCGCGCTTGCTCCTAAAAAGATGGCAATGCCGATCGATACAAATTTTGTTAACTTCATATTCAGTTTCAGCGATCGATTAATTTTTTTTTCCAGGTGTGTACATTATAGATGCAGCAGTTATATTCAACAAGGTCGCAAGTGTAAGTAGCGCCCGGATTACACCCACAATCTCGATCGACATTGGCGATCGCTCTCGACTTTCAAAATAAGTAACCGCATCTTCCCAAATATTTTTTATTTTATTGATTCTGCCTGCTACCTTCTATATCATATCGCCTTCAGCCTTCTACATAAGTCCCTTCTAGAAGTTATGTTGAAAACCAAGCGCAAATCTCAAAAATCCCAACACAAGCACAGCGACAAAACCACAGCGCTCAGCAAAAAAGAAGTCGCTGCTCAAAAACGCAAAACTTCACAAAAGCGCAATGAATTAGTGCAGGCGATCGTCATTTGCTGCTTAGTCAACATTGCTGTCAGCATCCTCCTGTTGTTCGTTGCCCGCCCTAAGATTGCTATTGCTGGAGGCGCCGCCGCAGCCATTTTGTTACTTTCCTACAAATACCCCCGTCCAGCTTTGTGGGCTTTTCTAATTTACCTGCCTTTTAGCGGTACAATTACTTACGCAATTGGCGGCGGAAATGCTGCATTTCAAGTAGCCAAAGATGCTTTCTACATACCAGCTCTCATCGCCCTAATTCAAGGCTGCAAAAAGAAACAGTTGCCTGTGTTCATTCCCAAACAAATGCTTTCTACCTTCAGCATCCTGTTGATGATGGCAATGCTAACTTTAATTTTTGTCAACGGGGAGATGCAGCTCCACCCTTTTAAGGGTGACAAACCTATTCTGCAAGGAATTCTCGGCTTAAAAGTATTGATAGGCTACATACCGCTGATTGCTTGTACCTATTATCTGCTCCGCACTAAGAAGGATTTGGTGTTTTTTGGTAGAATGCACGTAGTTTTGGCGATCGTTTGCTGCGTTCTCGGTTTGATTCAGTA
>JAYUGZ010000069.1:0-2443 GCA_043767465.1 Cyanobacteriota bacterium | reverse complement strand
ACTCACGCGACGGGAGCGGGTTGAAGAACGGGCAATTAAAAGTACGTTTTTTTATTCAGTCCGCTTGGAGTGGACTTCGTTTTTGTAGATGCGGTTTCAACCGCCGTCTTATTTGAAGAGTTATGAATTGTCGATCGCCAACTTTTGCCTAGTCTCGCTCGATCGCCTCGCAGCATCCGCCACCTTCAAAGCATACAAACTACTTGTATTCTTGACGTACAAGGGCGTACCGTTTAATAAACAGTCTAACACCATATCCGTATCCTTAGCAAACAAACCGCGCCGCGTTCCTACGGGGATAGTCTGCCGATTTTCTCCCTGAATTAATTGACCGGATTCGGGAGTGAAAATTAAGGTTCCGGCTTCTCCGTAGATGGTAAAAATGTTTTCTGACTGCCAAAAAGTCTCTCCTTTTCCATAAACAGCTTCAGCGACAACGCCATTGGTAAAGCGTAACTGGGCGTTGCACAAACAAGCTTTATAGAAATCCGGCTGAGTGTCCCAAAATTGAGTTTGACAGTTAACACTTGTCACTTCTCCGAACAAATCAGTAAATCGGTGCAGTCGAGAAATTGCCCCGATTAAGGGAAACCCAAATAGGGAGTTTTGAAAAGTCCAGCGCTGGGGTGCGGTACGCTGAGGGGTAATAGTAACGTAGCGGGCGTAAAAAACTTTACCGATTAATGGTAAGGATTCTTTGATTGAGGAGTGCAAACCGCCTAACAGTTCGATGTGTTCGATGTGGAGGAGTTTTTGCTTTTGGGCAGCAAGCTCGATCGCCCTTTCGGCCTCAGATACATCTAAAGATAGAGGATATTCGACCACAACGTGCTTGTCATTTTCCAGCGCTGCCAGGACAATCGCCCCGTGATCCCGGTTCACCGTACAGACGATGATCAAATCTAAATCGTCTCTTTCCACCAGCTTGCGCCAAGAAACCTCGGTTTCTGCGCCGAATGTTTGACAAAATTCTGCGGTTTTCTCCGGGTTGTGGCCCGCAACTGCGACTAAATTCGATCGCGCGTCAGCTACCAGCGTTTCGGCCCTCAACTTAGCCGCAAAGCCAGTACCCACAATCCCCACGCGAATTGGAGAATTTACTGCAAAACCAAAGCCAGTATTAATTTGAGTCATAGGAGTTTAGATTGTAGATAGTTATAGAGTTGGGTTACAGGCGTTTAGCGTGCCATCGCCCAAATTTTAGGCTGCGCGGACAAATTTAAGCAAGTTGAGCTGAAAGTCGATCGGCACAACGCATACCAAAAACCCGGTTTTTTGGGCTGTACGGCTCAAAACCTGATTTTTCTCAGAAACCGGGTGATGTGGTGCAAGTCTTGCGGCAACAGTATCACACGGCTGAGCCCCACATAGGTATAAGTAATCAAGATGAAATTAGAAAAAGTTATAACTAATCCCATTCAGATTTTTTGTAAATGAGTGTTGCAAGCTCCCTTCTATCCCCTACTATCATAAAGGGAACGAACCTAAGAGCTAACTTCAGAGCTAATAGAGCCTTGAAGGTTGCATTAGGAAAAATTATCAATATTGTTGAATTTTTGAGAGGATTTAGTGCATGCCAACTTACAAAGTTACCCTCATCAGCGAAGCCGAAGGAATCAACCAGACCATTGACGTTGATGACGATACTTACATTCTTGATGCTGCCGAAGAAGCAGGACTCGACCTCCCTTACTCTTGCCGCGCTGGAGCTTGCTCCACCTGCGCCGGCAAAATCACCAAGGGCGAAATTGACCAATCTGACCAATCTTTCTTAGATGACGACCAAATCGAGGCCGGATTTGTTCTGACCTGCGTCGCCTATCCTAAGTCTGATTGTACGATCGAAACTCACCAAGAAGAATCCCTCTACTAAGGAAGGATTCACAGGCGCGATGCGCTAAGTAACCCGGTTTCTGGTTTGCGTAATTGAGCTGTTTCAGCTTAATTACGTTCAGAAACTGGGTTTTTGCGTTGAAAGATGAAATCGCGTCTATACAAAAAATGTCCGCAGAAGACGGCGGTTGAAACCGCGTCTACACAAACGATGTCCGCCGGACGCCGACTCAAGCAAGAAGATAATGTAATTTTTATGGGCCACTCTTCAACCCGCGCACCATCCGGGTTTTGTTTGTGTAGACGCGGTTTCTAACCGCCGAATCTTAGAACTTTTTTTCGTCATAATAACTTGCTCAAGTTATCAGACAATACACTCCCATAAATCCAGAGGTTTTGCGACCAATATAATAATTATATTGGCTCATAATTGTTTTTTATCAACAACTATCTCAATTTGAATACGTCAAATCCTCCTGATTAAATAATCAGATAATATTGACGACAGACAGTACCTAAACAATCGAGAATTTTTCGATGTTCTACCGTTAAATTGCTCACTTGCTTGTGTCCATTGACCGTTATCAAATGTACTGCCTGAAATACCTGA
>JAYUGZ010000068.1:0-6096 GCA_043767465.1 Cyanobacteriota bacterium | reverse complement strand
GAGGCAGGGGTTTTAACCCCTGCCGGACTTTGAGATAGCGCGTGCGGATTTCATATTACTTATTACTTTGCAGCCAAAGCTCTAAACTTGTCAATAGCCACAGCTTAACGCCATAACGCCCCCAAGTATCTCCCTCATAATCTAACCATTGAGCAATTAAAGATTGATTACAATAAGGAGCAATAGCAGCTCTTTTTGACAGCAACAAACCCTTAGCCTCCCGCTGCCAAAACTTCTTAAATCCCAACTGTACTGGAACCAGCATCCCGCTTTTTGGCCTGTCTAAAATTTGAGCGGGCAGAAGGTTAGCAACTGCTTGTTTTAACACAGCTTTTTCCACAACTCCCGATAGTTTGTATTCTGGCGGAATAGTCATGCTCAAGTCAACTATTCGCTGGTCAAACAAAGGCGATCGCCCGTGCAAGCCCACAGCTTGAGTCAAATTGTTCACTTTGGTCAAAATCTGGTCTGCCCCCTTAAACTTGATATTTAACGCCATTAATCGATTCAGATAATTGCCGCTAGCATTCAAATCTGCACTAAATACCGAAGGTTCTGCTTGCATTGCTGCCCAAATTTCCGGTTTTAAAAGTTGAGGTAAATCCGCCGCGCACTTTTGAAATGACAGCAAATATGCTGGTAGCGCATCCAAGTTAGTGACAGAATTGTACAAGCTGTTCATTAACATTGGTTGATTTTTGGGGCCACCAAAACAAGGATCGCCACCTTCGCCGTTCAGAATTACTTCGACTGATTCTCGCGCCATTCTTCCTAATAGCAAATTTGGCACTGTTAGCGGATCGCCGATCGGATCGTCTAAGTAACCCATAGTTTCTGGCAACTTTTCCCACATATCCCGAAAGCTAATTTCTAAAATGTGGTGTTCAGTTTGGCAATATTCGGCGACTAGACTGGAAAACTCTAATTCGTTGGCGCATTCTTCACCAAAATGAATTGAGTAACTGTGAATTGGTCGATCGCAAAATTGAGCAGCTAAAGCCGCAATGCAGCTAGAGTCTAACCCGCCCGAAAGAAACACGCCTACAGGTTGATTTGCTGGCAAATATTCTTGGACAATTTCATCTAAAAGAGTTCGCAATCTCGCGCCGTGCCATTCCAAAGATTGTTCCGCCTCGACAACTTGTTCTCGCAGTTCCCAGTAGGCCGAAATTGTCTCATCAGGGAAGCTTAAAACGCATCCTGGGCGCAGTTCTCGGACTTGTTGCCAGAGGGTACGATCGCCCGGAACGAACGAACAACAGAGGTAATCTCGCAGGGCTGTGAGGTCGAGATCCCTTGAGTGATATTTTGCGATCGCCCGCAGTTGAGGCGCAATCCAGCGAGTCGCGCCAACATTAGTGTAGTAGAGAGTGCGCGCCCCCGTGCGATCGCGCGCCAGCCGCAAAACCTGCGACTCGCGATCCCAAACCGCAAACGCAAACATACCCGCCAACAGCGGCAAGCATTCAAGGCCCCAGCGTTCCCACAGTTGAGCTACTAATTGGCGATCGCACCCCAGCCAACTACTCGCAGAAATGCCCAATTTTTCCAGTAATTGCGATCGATTGCTGAGCCAAATATCGCCAACAATCACAAATTTTTCAGAGGGGCTGAAAATAAGCTGAACACTTGGGTTAGAGCAAATAATTGCAATTTTACCATCTCGCCACGCTGCATCATCTGCGATCGCATCTATTTTCCCCCAAGCTATCCGCCAACTTGAGGCAAATTCAACCAAAGGACTTGGAGGAACTAAGGATTTTTGTTTTTGGCTACTCTTGTAATTCAGGAATGATTTTATATGGTTCATTCTGGCGAGCTTAATATTATTTAGAATAATATCAAGTTTAACAGAAACGTACACCCTGCCATCGCTTTATTTCTTAGTCCGCGGAGGCGGACATCGTTTGTATAGGCGCGAATTCCATTCGCCGACTTACTCGGTGGCGAGTAAGTCGGCGGCGAGAAAAGTTTATCGCCCGCCAGCTAAAACCTCTCGCAACTTGCGCCCCCGCGACTTCTCTGCAAGTTGTGGAGTCGCCATCCGCAACACCAAATCCAGCAACCAAGGCGCAATTCGGTGACACCAAACTGCTAAATGACTTTGATATCCCACCAAGATTTCCGGCGCATCTTTGTGCAAACCCGCGATGAGTGCTATGGCAACTTTTTCGGGAGTTGTCGGTACTACCCAGCGAAATTGCTCCAAGTCTCGCACCATGTCGGTATCTGTTAGAGATGGTAGCAAAGCTGTGACTCGAACATTGTAGGCAGCTAACTCGCTGCGCAAAGCTTGGGTAAAGCCTAAAATGGCGAATTTGGTAGCAGAATAAGTCGCCATTGTGGGAGCGGCAATTTTGCCCATCAAGCTCGAAACATTGACGATTGTTCCGTATTTTTGCACGGCCATTCGCCTCGCTATCAAGCGGGTAATTGTGTAGGTTCCGAGCAAATTCAAGGCGATTTCTTCCTGAATTAATGGGAGTGGCGATCGCAAAAATGATGCTTGATGTGCAACGCCCGCACAGTTGACTAGCAGGTGAATTGGGCCGTGATCTCGCCAAGCTTGGGCGATCGCAATATTCACCGCCACTGACTGAGTTAAATCCAAAGCTAACGGCACTACTTCTGTGCCAAAAACATCGATTTCCTCTGCCAATTCGATTAATTGCTTGCGGTTTCGAGCGACAATCAGCAAGCGTTTGACTCCTTGTTTGGCTAATTCCAGGGCGATCGATCGCCCAATGCCACGTGAAGCCCCTGTAACTAGAGCTGTTTTTCCTTGAAGCTGCATAGATTAAACCCTCTGATTTTGATGCTCACCGCGGCACGGAGTTATGAGTTGTGAGTTATGAATTATCAGTTATGAGTTGAATGTTTTCGCGATAAAAACTCAGAATTGATAATTTTGGCAAAGGCTATCTTGTTTCGATAGACCTAATTTATTTGTGGGGTTAACTCAAAACTAAAACCTTTTGAATCGTGGACGTGCGCGTGAGTTGAACTAAACTTTTGATTTGCCAGAAACTGGTCAAGAATCTGGTCATTTAATCTCATTCAAGCAGACAAACCTGACATGAGAAAACCTAGTCAGAAATCATACCAAAGCGGGCTTTATTACCGCTTTTTCCTAGAGGACTTACAAGGTGTCAGAAACTGGGTTTATTCCTAGATTTATTGTCGCTAAACCTCTTATTTTTGTCAGAAACCCGGTTTCTTTGTGTAAGCCCTCTTTCAGTCTGCGGAGACATACGAGAGTCTGTGCAGTCGCGCATTTTATGCGCTTAAAGTAGCACAGGATAATTGAGCAATGTAGAGAATAAATTCCACACCTCCTAGATATGAGAATTTCTTCTCTACACACACCTTAACAACTAGAAGCTAAAGCGACAACAATTTTTAATAAATCTTCCGCAACACTTCTTTACATAATTATCAGACTGCGGATTTCCAAGTACCGTGAAAGCCCAAAGGTATGACACCAGGCAATTGTAGCTGACAAACAGGTGGGCTAGAAAGTCCATCGCTGTCAAATATCCAAACTTCGCTGCTATCAGAATTACCGTCGTAAACAACTGTCAAAATCCAACCTTTCTCCGATGAAATATCTGGAACGTAGATGGGTTCTGCGGGATAGCGATTTTCGCCGCAGTCGGCAATTGTGAGATTGCGGGTTTTCGTGTCCAAACGGGCGATCGCGCCATAACGTTCCGCTACAATATCAACATCAGGCCGATACATTGCCAGATAAATATACCGCGAGTCTTGACCAATTTCTGAAGCAGGTACAACCGGAAACTCGCAAGGTTTATCCAACAATTCTTCGATTCCTGTCACTTTCCCAGTCAGAGGATTGAGATGCACTCGGCAAAGAGTACCCTCCGCATCGGTGCTAGTTTCACCAGTCGCTACTTCCTTAAGTCGCTGATTAGTTTTAAAATCAGCGAAGCGCACAAAATCAACCGCCACCTCACCATCTTCCTTGACAAAACCGTTAGCAAAATGCCACTGAAACCAAGCCTCGGTTTCGCCGCGACTAACTAAAGACAGAGTTTCCGAGTCAAAAACTAATATCTGAGTACCTAACTCCGGTTTCCACTTAAAGGACTCGCTATAACTGCTAATTCCCGCTAACAATGGCAAAAAATTAACTTGCACCGGCGGTACAAAAAATATCAAATACTTTCCCACAAACACAAAATCGTGGAGCGCGTAAATTCCATCTAAAGCAACTGTTGATTGTTGCACGACTTTGCCAGTAAAATCGCTTTTATACAGATTCAACTTTGTCGTCGCACCATTAGTAATTCCAAAGTTAAAAATATTCCCAGTAATCGGGTCGCGCTTGCAGTGAGCGGAATAAACAAATTCACTATCTAAACTGCCTAAATAGTCCGTTCCCTGAGTTTCCAGAGTTTGCAAATCGAGGCGGTGAGGCGGCCCACCTTCCCACAATGCCAAAAGGCGATCGGGCAAAGCTAAAACCGAAGTATTAGCAGCATTTTTAACAGTTTTAGTCCACCGCAACCACACAGGGCCCGGTGCTGTCATACCGTAATTACTGTAGAGAAATTTATTAGCTTTTTCTTCAGCTAGATATCCCGCTGTTTGCACGTAGCGATAGACAGCCGTAGCACCAACATCGGTAAAATGTACTGCTAAAATTGCACCGTCGCCATCAAACCAGTGTCCCGCAGCCACACCGCCGCGTTCCAAACGTGCCGGCCCGTTGCGGTAGAGAGTGCCGCGCAATCCGTCGGGAATTTTACCAGTTTTAACCGATAGCTGAGTTAGCGGAAACTCCGCAGCAGGACGGGCTAAAGACTTTGCCCAGGATTTTTTAGCTGAGATTTTACTGTCTGTTTTCATTGGTAACTGGCAATTTTTAGCTGAACTGGCAGAACTTTTGCTATACAATTATAGCACAAATCACCTAACACCTATGACTCTCCCGCGCCGTGATCTGCTCAGAACTTTTGGGCTGACTGCTATTGGTACTCAGCTTTTACCCATCGCCCAAACTAACCTATTTACCAAAAGTGCGATCGAGCCGCGCCACCTCAAAGTCGGTGATACCGTAGCCTTAATCAATCCTGCCGCCTTCTGCTACGAAAAAGAAGTTCAACAATTTTTTAAAGTTCTGGATAGCCTGGGCTTGAAAGTTAAACTGGGAGAGCATTTTTACGACCGCTACGGCTATCTAGCAGGCAAAGATGCCGATCGCGCCGCCGATGTCAACGCAGCCTTTGCCGACGACTCAGTGCAAGCTATTTTTACCGGGATGGGCGGCTGGGGCTGCGGTCGGATCTTGCCGCTTTTGGATTACAATATGATCCGCAACAATCCCAAAATCATCATGGGATTCAGCGATATTACGGCGCTATTATTGGCAATTTATGCTCAAACTAATATAGTTACTTTTCACGGCCCTTTAGGTGTATCAAATTGGAGCCCCTTTACAGTAGATTACGTCAACAAAGTTTTGTTTGATGGAGGTTCTGTAACACTGCAAAACTCCAAAAACGTGCAAGTTGAAACAATCCGACGCGGTACAGCTAGTGGCAAACTCATCGGCGGCAATTTATCGGTAATATCAACAATGCTGGGTTCAGCTTATTTGCCGGAATGGGAAAAAAGTATTTTGTTTATTGAGGAAGTTAGCGAAGAGGTTTATCGCATCGATCGAATGTTGACGCAGCTCAAATTAGCGGGCATTCTTGATAAAATATCCGGTTTTATTTTCGGACAGTGCACCAAGTGCGAGGCTGAAAAACCGCAAGAGTCCCTAACCTTAACTCAAGTCTTGACGGATCACGTTCGCCCCTTGAATATTCCCGCCTGGTACGGTTCGATGGTGGGACACATTCGGGATAAGTTCACTTTGCCGATCGGCAAAGAAGTCGAAATCGATGCAAATGCTGGTACAATCAAATTATTATCATCCGCCGTCAATTAAATTTTGTTAGAATTAGATGGAGATAAATAAACCCCATCATGTCATTGCGAGGAACGCTCTTCGAAGCGATCCGTTCCCCGTAGGGGTTCCCGTAGGGTAGGAAAGCAATCGCAGAGTTTGATGATAATTCGGGATTTTCC
>JAYUGZ010000067.1:0-6097 GCA_043767465.1 Cyanobacteriota bacterium | reverse complement strand
CTGACTGCTAACTGAAGCGATCGCCTTAATTAAACGTCAAACTTTGATGGTGTTCAGAAATCCGCTTTTGCCTGCATTTATTTGGTGTCTTAGTAGGGAATTTTGTCCGTAAATATACTTAATGAGTGCTAACGGCTGACTACAGGCTACTGACTGCTGACTGCTTTAGATCAAAAATCCCGGCTTCTTCCAGAAACCGGGTTCGATTGTCACGATCGCAACACAATTTTATTTGAGAGGGTTAATGGAGCGAAATACTGGCACAGCTTTAGAGGAGGGAAAGTAGAAATACCGATCTCAACTTCTTGTTTGAGGGGACTAATCGGAAATCCTGACCCATCCGCGGCGGATGGCGTGAAGCAGGCGGTTGACCGCATCTCGGTCGTCTTCGCCCAGAGCGCTTTCGCAGAGTGACCGCAGTCCGTAGCTTTCAGTGCGAGTCAGATTGCCTGAATGGGTGACTTGATAGAATAGTTCAGCGATCGTGCGATCGGATTTTAAAGTCAGAGCTGGCATGAAATCTCTTTGAACTCAACTATTCTAATATCGAGCATTTGAGAACAGAGTAGGGTGATTGCCGTCGGCTAAGCTGTGTGATCTTTCTTGGCTCTACTTGTGATCGAAGTCTGCGAGTATACGTGAGTAGAATCACAAATAATCAGAGACCTCGATCGCATTTGCTGTGATGGCGGTGGTGGTCTCAAAGTTTGACCGCAGGTTGAAAAGTCCTGAGCGCAAGACTTTGAGCGCGCCGCTGCTGCGTGCTTGAGTGCGTGCGACCGGCGACACCGCAGCATCTGGACTCGGAGACTTGTGAAGCTTTGGGCGATTCCCTACCCGATAGCTACGCTTGACGACACTTGCAGCGGAGGGGAGAAAGTTGCGATCGGCGAGCCGCACCTTGAGATACAATAATCATAAATACTTTTATCCTATCTACAGGCAGGTAAAAAATGATAACTATTGGCTACTTTTCGATTGCCTTAATAGTTTTTTTTGTTTGGTTCAAAAGTTTTTGGAACGATACTGCGACCTCGAAAAAAGATTTAATCTCTTGGATAGCCTTAGTAATTGGCCCTCTGGTTTGGCCTGTTGTTCTGCCCCTATCCCTTTTGCAAGTTTCCAGCAGAAAGTCGGTTGCACAAACAGCTAAATACGAGCAAAAATTATAATTTGTGCAAGTGACTGACTCAAACACAGTCGGTTAGCTCGTCATGAGTAATCCCTTGTGAATCGCCGATCGCAGCGAGTAAATTATCTTGCTTTTATGGCAACAACAAAGTGCAGGTAGAAGGTAGAATCAAATAAAAAATCTGGAATCCCAAAACAGTATTTTTTAACCACTGTCAAATTCTGCCTTCTGCTTTTTCACGCCTACTTTTATCCTGTCATATTGTGATTTAACGCAGCCACGCTGTCAAAATTGTCAGACCCTGATTGTCGGAGACCAACCGCAATATTTTTTAAGTCAAAAGTTATTTGACAGATGAACCAATAGCAAACTCAATATCCAATATAACATGGTCTGTTGCTGGCACAAGTATAACTTCAGACATATTTCAGCGTTCCGCTGACCAACTTAATATTTTTATTGCTTCGGGCCACTGCGCACCATTAATGGAATTCGGGAGAACCCTTGTTTACTGTTTACAAACAGCTAGAATCTTTACCCTGTAAGCAAATGCGGCTCAATATTCTCAAACTGTAGCTGCTATTGGTCAGGCAATTGTAGAGTTCGATATCGCCCAAATTGCCTAACTCTTACCGCAGTTAGATAGACAATTAAAGGCAGAGACTGCAATATGAAATAGCAACAAAGATTCTTTCAAATCTCAAGCAGGACTTGTTTTATGCGCTCGGGCATTTCTGAGTTCATAACGCGAGGAGCGAAGTTTTTAGAGGTGCTGGATGTTTGGGAACTTCTCAAAAAGAGTGCCGTCACTGTATCCAACTTTGCTATTTACACAAAAAGTAGGAATAAAAATGAACGAAATGTCTGAGAAGCCAATTTATCGAATTCTTAATCTAGTGTCGCTGCTAGCGCTGAGTTACTATGCAGCTACTTCTATCAATTACATTTGTCAGAGCGACGCTCACATTTACAGCTACGACAGCCAAAGCAATTCTAACGGGTTAAGAGCGCAACTAGAAGTACACCCCTCGGCTAAATAGTACAGCTTGTCTATGAATGCCCAACCAAATTTTCGGGAAATTGCTAATTGTCGCTCTGCCGCTAGAAGAAGTTAACAATTAGCAATAAACCTTGACTAAATAAAAGCTAAGTTTGTTAAATTAAATTGTCAAAGATAATTGTATCAAAAGTTACCATAAATAATTCGTTGAAAGCCTCCACCCCTAAAGGCGATAAATTAAAATCAGACTATTCATTACTCGAATCCTCGGACTTCTAGGTAGAGGTCGCACTCAAGCAGTCAAGTGAATGAAGGTTCGGGGTGGCGTATCACTCTCAGCGAGTCCCTGGCTGCTAAAAGACTTCTGTGTTTGATTGGAGTGTCTGGAACTAACAGACAATTAATCGGATTTTCGATTGGGGATTTGAGATGGGGGATGATTGATGGCGATCGGAGTTGGGATCTCGGGCCTGCTGTGGCATTGTGTCGATCGACTGGTAGAAGATGCGCAGCAGCTTATTCTCAGCTTTTAGAACTTGACCCTACTACCCAAATCCCAACTTCACAACACAAGCACTGCATTGTCTGGATAGATGCAGGTGATTGCAGAAATCAGTTATTTTGGGTCGATCGACCAAGTGAGTGCGCGAAAGTCATGGGAAAGAAAGCGAGGGATATTGGTGGAAAAATTCAGGCTCTTGGCCTCAAGATTGTGTCCGGGAGTGTGTTGCCGATCGGCAAAGTAACTGGCGAGGAAAAAAACTCAGGGCAGCAAGCGGTGCTTGAATCGCTTTCGAGGGCTAGGTTTGATTGAATGCGGCCCAGATTGTGCGCCTGATTTTGTTAACAGCTAAAAAATTTTGATTCCAGGGGAACTCTTGGCGGAACTCAAAAGTCTGGTAAACCAGAGTCAAATAAAAAATCGCCAACTCAGTTACAGCCCCATTGCGGGCGATCGAACTATCCGGCGATCGACAGTACCAACAGCCCCGGGTGCGATTTCTCTATCTTGAGAGCATACTCCGATTAAAAATGGTTTATGTGTATTTGCCGGCTATTGTTTTAAAAATGACTAGCCGCACCCAAGCTCGGTATGGTAAACTCGCAAACGTTTAACTGGAATATTTTCGTGTTAGAGGAGGGAGTGGTGGAGTCGAGAGTCCAAAGCAGCAAACAACCGATATTTGCTGCTCAACGAATACAGGATTCAACTCGCGATCCGAGACTCCCTGCGGACAAATTAAATTACATGACAGCTTATAGCAGCCGGGTCAATTAGGGTCTCAACCGATGTCCGGTTCCATTTATTGAATCCCTTTGGAGGGAAAAGTGTATTGTAGAAAAATGATTGATCTTTTAGGAGGAGTGTAAATGACCCAGGTAACTAATCCAACAACCCCAGTATCTTCAGTTGCAAACCCTACCAGGGGTTTAGACGTGATAGGTATTCAAGGCGATAACCGGTTGAACGGCACAGAACAAGCCGATATCATCCTGACTTTTGGTGGCAATGATGTCATCGCGGGTCGCGGTGGCGATGACCTGATTATTTCCGGCGGCGGCAATGACAGTATCGGCGGCGGCGCTGGCAACGATGATATCTTTGCAGGCACCGGCAACGATGTGGTCGATGGCGGTACCGGCGACGACCGGATCTTTGGCGGTAAAGGTTCTGACCTGATCGACGGTAATGCTGGCAATGACTTCCTGTCTGGCGACAACGGCGACGACAGAATCTTCGGCGGTGCCGGCAACGATACAGCGTTGGGCGGCAAAGGCAATGATTTAGTTAGCGGCGGCGACGGCAACGACAGCCTGTTCGGTGGTAGAGATAATGACACTGTTGACGGTGGCGCTGGCGATGACTTTATCTCTGGCGACAGAGGTGCTGATGTCCTGACCGGCGGTGCTGGCAGCGACACGTTCTACTTCGCGTCTGCTGCTGGCGTAGACGGTAACGGTCTAGACACTATTACCGACTTTAACCCTGCCGAAGATAAGATCCGTCTCAAGGCGAGCGCTTTCCCTGGTTTGGGCAACAGCTTCGATGCTACGGACTTTGTTGTGGTTTCTGGTTTCAACGCCAACAGCGCCACAGCAAACACCGCGAACAAGGTAGTATACGACCCGCAAAGCGGTTTGTTGTTCTACAACGGCGGCAGCGGCGTGCAAACGATCGCTCAACTGCAACCAGGACTTAACCTGGCAGCGGTGAACACAGGCACCAGAAACAACTTCGAGTTGTTCTAAAAAAAACTGGGGTTGCTGAGGAGGACACTGGATAACATCCGGGGCTGTTCTCCTACAGCACTGAAAGTTTTGCAGGCTTTCAACTTCGTTCTGCCCTTTGGAGAATGAAGTTGAAAGCTTCAATCTAGGAAGTAAAACTTGACTAAGTTTACAGAAATTGATATGGGTTATGGCTTGAAACAACGGCTCGCCCGATCGACCAAAATATAAAGAGTCGAAAAATATAAAATTTTAAAATCAGAATTTGGTAGGTTCCCCGATAGTGGGGAAAAAACTGCAACTGCTGGCGAGCAATGATTACTGAAGAATATATCCAGCAAGCCCGAGTTCATTTGAACCGGGGGAAGCTTAGAGAGGCGATCGAGTTTTGCCATCAGGCGATCGAACTACAGCCATTTTCGCCGCTGGCTTATACAACTTTAGGTGAAATCCAGGAAGCCAGCGGCGATCCGACGGCGGCAAGAGACGCTTTTGTGCAAGCTTTGGAGATTTCGCCACAGTTTTTTCTGGCTCATGCTTATTTGGGTCAACTTTATAGCGAGTATTCGTGGCTGGATGAGGCGGTTTTTCACTACCAGCAAGCTCTGGATTTGAAGCCAGATTGGCCAGAAATTAATTATAACTTGGGAAATGTTTTTCACAAGCAGGGTAATTTGTTGGGGGCGATCGAGTGTTACCGAAAGGCGATCGCCCAAAAACCCAATTATCTGCTGGCTTTCTACAATCTGGCTGTGGTTTTAGATGAAAATAATCAGCTAGCAGCGGCAATTGATACTTACCGTCAGGCGATCGCCAAAAAACCGGATTACGTGGAAGCATACAGCAATTTGGGGGCGATTTTGCAGAAGGACGATCGCTCTGCTGAGGCGATCGAAGTTTACCAGCGGGCGATCGAGATTAAGCCGGATTGGGCGACGCTGCACAATAATTTGGGGCAGGTATTGCTGGAGAAAAGTCCCGAAAGGGCGATCGCATCTTACCTCAGGGCGATTGAGTTGGAACCCGACATGGTTTTGGCTCATTATAATCTGGGCAAAGCTTGGCAAATACAAGGAGAACATTCGGCGGCGGTTGCTTGTTTCGATCGGGTAGTCGAACTGGAACCCTCGCATATTTCGGGCTATACGGATGCCGGATTTTCTTTGATGGTTTTGGGCAAAATTGCTGAAGCCATGCCTTATTTTCAGCAGGCGATAGCTGTACGGCCCGATTTTGTTGAGGCTTACTGCCGTTTGGGAGAAGGGCGCAGAGTTGCTGCTGTTGATGATGATGAATTGTCAAGGGCGATCGCGGCGTGCGATCGATTTCTCGCAGCATTGATGGGAAGTTCGGCAACGGATTTTGTAGCGGATGTAACGGATGTAACGGATTTAAGAGTCAAGAAAAAAGATGGTTTAGCTAGATATTTGTCAAGTGCAGATCGCGAATTACCAATTGCTGAAATATGCGATTATTTAGCAGAAATTTACCTGCATTTGGGGAATGCTTTAACAGAGTACGGCGGATATGAATCAGCCGCCACTTATTATCAAAAAGCTTTGCAAATTCAGCCGAAAAATACAGAGCTTTATTGGCGGCTGGGAAATTGCTTGGTACACCAAAAGCAGCTAAATGCGGCAATTGCTGTTTACCACATGGTTTTGGCAATTCAACCTGCTTTACCCCAGGTTTATTTTGAGTTGGCAAAAGTGCTGGAAAAACAGGGGCGGTGGGAA
>JAYUGZ010000066.1:0-6109 GCA_043767465.1 Cyanobacteriota bacterium | reverse complement strand
CGGATTTAACGGATGTCACGGGTGAGGTTTGAGGCAAGAAGCAGGTTTGGTTGAGGTAAGAAACTTCACTTCGCCAAGAAAATGGCGGACGTATTCTCAAAATCTAAAATCTCAAGTCTAAAATCTCAAATGGACTGACTCGAAGCAAACAAGCCCGATCGCCCCGACATGAAATAACGGGTCAGAACAGTTACAGTGTGAGGGAGCAATTTGTCGCCTGCCTATGCCGTTGTCACGATTCGCGAGTAAAACTTCCCAACAGCCCACAAAAATAGCCCTGCGCGGCCTTCTAGTCGCCTCTTTTGTGGTTCAAATCGTTGCAGCCCTCGGGACGATGGGGTATCTCTCCTTTGGCAACGGACAAATAGCTGTTGAAAAACTCGCGCAGGAATCTATCGCCCAGACGGGGAAAAGAGTTGAATAAAAGCATTCAGTGGATTTCCCTCGGTTCTGAAAAAACAAGACAATATCTCGGCATTTGGCGCCACCGGAAAAACCACAGCTTGCAAATTGTCGCAGCTCACAAATCTACCAACTCTCACAATATTTACTGCGCTACAGACAACCGAGGCACTCGCACCGCCAAATTAAGCGTAGAAGCGGCAACCTACGATGCCCGCCTCCGCCCCTGGTACCGAGAAGCTGTCGCAGCTAACAAACCGATGCAGTCAAGAATCAACCTTTAGAAAGATGTCGGGAAAGCCGCAACCAGAACAATTTTACTTTGTGCGGCGGCGTTCACGTGCGATCGACAATTGCCGGAGTGCTGACAGCCCGGTGGGTGACGCTACCTGTACTGCGCCCATTAGCCCAGTCTTTCAACGAAATGCCAGCTCAACTGTCGCTGTTTTTTGAGGATTGTCTTTCTGCGACGCACCCTACGGCTGATTGACTAATGACTCATGACTCATGACTTTCGACGCACCCTACGGCTGATGGCTCATGACTAATCTTGATCTTTTTTGAGGGGTTTATGTTGAGAAAAGACGCGACAGTTATTGAGGTCAATAAACAACTGTTCTTCTTGCTGTTTTTCTGACATATTCACTAGGTTGTATTGAACATTTTCTCCATAAATAGTTAGAGCAATCTGGCAAACTTCTAAAAAATTAATCAGCCCGTGACATTCATCAGGCGAAATATCTTGATAGTATTGAATTAATCGAGCTAAACAAAGTTCTAAATAGGTTCGGGAATGCGGCGAAATCAAAATTATCTTGAGAATCAGAATTGCTAGTGTTAAAGGATTTAGTTGAGTGGCGCACAGAAATAAGGCTGTCGGTTCTGCCGAATTTTCCACAGTCAAACATTTGATTAGATAATTGCAAGTTCTGAGCTGCATACCGCTGTTCAAAGTGTCTCCGTCATTCTCTGGATGAAAAATCTCTAACATATTAATTATGTTTTCTTGAGATATATCATTGTGAGTGAAAACTTTATCGTAAAAAAATAAATATTTAATCAGATATTCCTTAAACTGTTTGTAGGTAATATTTTGAGTTTGAGTTAGAAAAATATTTGCTAGGCTGCGATAGCTTCTGGAGCCTCGGTTAATCAAAATTATTTTGATTAAACGCAGGGCTTCATCTCCTAAAAGTGTAGGATTATAAGATTTTTTAAATTTGAATGCGGCTGACTGAGAACGAGATGTATACATTGCGAGGTCAAACTTGTACTTGTCTTTTAGGTGCTGCGACAACAGTCTGGCGGTTTGGCGTTCTTCGATGGTGTTTTTAGCATCTAGATATTGAGCGGTCAGCAAATAAGGCTGATAGCGAGAAGTCCAGTTATGTGTTGCCGGCTGGTAGTCACCGTATTTGAATACAGATAATTGGAGGTCTTCATAGTCTTGACTGTTAACAAAGTTTGTCAGCCACACTCTCATTATTTTCAGACAGTTGTCCGCCTGGGGTTCGCTGAGGGTCCTCTGGCTAATAATTTTAATTAAATCGCGAGCAAGTTGGTATTTTCTCTGAGTTATCCAGTTATTTAATAA
The DNA here is from genome assembly GCA_043767465.1 of Cyanobacteriota bacterium. Lineage (GTDB taxonomy): Bacteria > Cyanobacteriota > Cyanobacteriia > Cyanobacteriales > Microcoleaceae > Microcoleus. The sequence continues at coordinate 4,113 of JAYUGZ010000066.1, read as the reverse complement.
GATGTAACAGCAGCGTTTAAATAAGTTGTTAAATTCTAGTTGACTGTTAAACTCAATAATTGTGTATATGGCTTGAATTAATTTGGGATTAACTGGAGCAATCAGTTCGATAAATGTTTTTTTAAATTGCTGCAAAACTACTTCGGATGCCGAGTTGTTGATATGATATATAAAAAATTTGTAAATGATATCTTGAGCGGCAGAAACAGTCAGCTCTGACTTTTTTAATTGAGTTGTTGGTTGAGGTGCGAGATCCTCGGGTAATGTATTGTGGGTGAGAGCGGGCAGAACTTTTGACTCTGGTGTTTCGGATTGAGAGGAAACGTCCTGAGATGGCATAGCGTCCTCGTTCAAATGATCAATACACTATTATAGTGATAGTCGCTGATTTGCAGCTAATAATTTAGTATTTTACTTAACTTTTGGGTAGCTACAGTTAACCCCTCCGATCGCCCTTTTGGTAAATTGCGATCGAGGGGGTTAACTGTTATTTGTCAAGTATCTAAGGGTATCAAGCAGGGTTTGCTTGAGTTCGTTTTTGCAGCAGGCGAGCAATTTCCGCTTTTTCTACAAGTCCCACGAGGACGCCGTTTTCGCGAATGACGGGGAGCTCTTGTACTTTGAGTTGTTCAAAGAGGCTGACGACTTCGAGGAGGGATAATTCTGGTTTGACGGTGGTGGAAAATTCGATCGGCTTCACGAGCTCTTTAACCAAAACTTGGGGCCAAGTTCCGGTAGGAATGATTTTGATGTCGTCAAGGTCGATCGCACCTACCAATTGTCCAGCATCATCGGTAACTAGGAACCTGCGCCAGGTGTGAGTGCTACCGATGACGTAGTTGTTGGCAAATTCTCTGAGGGATAAGTTTTCTGGGACGATCGGGCTTTCGGGGGTCAAAGCATCTGCGGCTGTCAGCCCTGCGAGTTGATTTTGGACTGTGGCATATTGTGCAGATTGACCAGCATTTTGCAGCAAGAACCAACCGATTACCAAATTCCAAATATTGCCGAAGATGCCTGTAGCAATGGCAATCCAGCCAATGATTTGACCGACGCGGCTGGCAAAAATTACGCCTTTGTAAGGGTTGCCGGTAATCTTCCAGACGATCGCTTTGAGGATGTTACCACCATCGAGGGGCAAACCGGGAATCAAGTTAAATAAGGCTAAAGCTAAGTTGATGGAAGCTAAAAGTTGAACGATGGCTGCTGCGGGGCCTGTGAGACCGGCGCCAATGCCGATAACTGTTAACAAACCGGATAAAAATAAGCTAACCAACGGGCCTGCAATCGCTACCCAAAATGCTTCGGCTGGGGTTTTAGATTCTCTGTCTAAATTAGCGAGTCCGCCAAACATAAATAGCGAAATCGATTTCACGCCAATTCCCTGTTTGATAGCTACCCAACTGTGTCCTAATTCGTGGGCTAAGACGGAAGCAAATAACAGCAACGCTGCGAGTAATCCTAGCAGCCAGGGCGCTACGGGGCCTAATGTGGGAAACAGCGCTGCTAGTGCGCCGCCGTATTGCCAAGTTACTAAACCCAGAACTAAAAACCAAGATGCGTTGACAAAAAAGGGAATTCCAAACAGGTTGCCGACGCGAAATGTATTATTCATAATGACGACCTCTGATATTATGGGTGAGAGTTTTTCTGTCTCTGTTTCCTTATCGTAACGAAACGTAACTGAGATGTTAATGCTTCAATTAGGGTGTTATCCGTCTGTGGAGGTTCGGTTTGCCAAATTTGGGTTAATTGTCGATCGCATCTTCACCCAGTGGCCGGCTGTAGCGCTTCAATTCCTCAATCAATCGAGTATCGTTAGAAGCTGTTCTCGCACCCGCTTCGGCAGCCCAGCGCTTCAAATCTTCAATTTGCGATCGCGCGATCGCAGCTAATGGTACTGTATCCTCGATCGACCTCAGAACATCCTCCGTCGTCAAATCCCGGCGCTGTCCGTTCACAAAAGTGCCAAAAGCGCGGTACAATCCATCAATCACCACTTGCTCAATTTCCGCACCGCTAAAATTCTCAGCAGACTTCGCCAAAATTGCCAAATCAAAGTCGCGCAATCTAGTCGGGCGCAAACGCTGTAAATGCACCTTAAAAATATCTTGGCGTTCCGATTCCGAGGGCAAATTCAAAAAGAAAATCTCATCAAACCTGCCCTTTCTCAGCAACTCTGCGGGCAAAATCCGCACGTTATTTGCAGTGGCGACGATAAACACCGGGCTGGTTTTTTCCTGCATCCAAGTGATCAAACTGCCGAATACCCGGCGCGAAGTTCCCGAATCGCCGTCGCCGCCGCTGATGATGTTGCCGAAGGCTTTATCTATTTCATCGATCCACAAGACGCAAGGTGCGATCGCCTCTGCTAATTGTATCATTTGTCGAACGCGGCTTTCACTTTCCCCGACAATGCCGCCGAACAATCGCCCAGTATCCAATCTGAGCAGCGGTAAACGCCATTCGCAAGCAATAGTTTTGGCAGATAAAGATTTGCCCGTGCCTTGAATTCCTACTAACAAAACGCCCTTGGGATTCGGTATACCGTAGCGGCGCGCCTCGTCAGTAAAAGCATCTTGCCGCATCTTTACCCACTGTTTCAAATTTTCCAATCCGCCGACTTTTTTCAGGGATTCTCTATAGTTGCAAAACTCCAAAATTCCAGTTTGGCGAATTGCTTGTTGTTTCTCTTCCAAAACTCCGTCAATATCTGACTCGTTAATTTGCTGTTTTGCCGCCAAAGCTTTAGCTAAAACTCGCCCAATTCGAGCGCGGCTCAAACCTTGACAAGCTTTAACTAATTGTTCCTTTGCTAAGCCGCTAACTTGCAACTGTTCCGGCTTTTCCACAACGTGGGAAATTAAATGATTGATTTCTTGGATGTTGGGCAAAGGGAAATCAATTACTGTTACTTCTTCTTTCAATTCTTCCGGCAATTCTAGGGCGTGAGAAGTGAGAACGATGGTTTTTTTGCTGCGCTTCAATTCCCTGGTTAAATTGCGCAATTCCCGGATTACAGGAGCACTTGTACTGCTATAGGGATATTTCAAAATTGGGTGCAAATCTCGCAGTACAAATAGAGTATATTCTTCGACAGCCGTCTTGCCGATGCGATCGAGCGCTGCCATTACCGAACCTTTCCCAGAACCGTTATCTTCCCAGCCACGCACGATATCCCAGAACAACACTCGGCGCGCTGGTGTGACTTGCAGCGCTACTTGGGCAATTACAGCTTCGACTGGTTCTTCTTCGGCGCCGACAATGTACAGCAGGGAATAGCGGGCGCGAATCATCAAATCTAGTCGCTTTACAAGTGCATCGAAAGGGTTATCTTGACTGCCATTGACGGCATTTGATTCTCTTTGCTCGGTGTATTCTTTTGTCATTTTATTTGATATTTTAGATGTAAATTTAACTAAATTAAATATTTTGTTTTTAGTCAGGACTCTAGTCCTTAAACAAATAAACGAACTAAAGGTTTGTAGTCAGGACTTTAGTTCTTCTAAATAATTTAAACGGACTAAAGTCCGTACTACGAACGAACCTTGAAATTATAACAGAATCGGGAAAATTTGGCTACTTAGCAGCTTTTCTGGCTTGTTTCACCATATCGATCAAAGTGTGGTGAGCGTCTTCGGAGTCTGTTAAAGTGCGATGGCTACGCCCCGGCTTACGCCTACGAACTTTACTCTGATTGGTACTGTTTCGCCGTTGATTTGAGCGGTTAAATCCATGCCGTTGGCATCGATAGCGAGCATTTGAGCGGATGTCGCCTCGGGTTGGCTGCCGTAGGCTTGAGCGTACAAAACTACGGCGCTAGCGTGATCGTCGTTCATGTGAGTGCAGATGCGATCGCTAATTTCGGTGGAAAACTGGTCTGACATGGGAGATTCCTCATATGCAATATTGCGATCGATTGTACTGCGATCGGTACAAAGATTTCAATGGCAATGAAGAAGGAAGTTCGGCAACGGGCAAGGTAAGGGATTGAACGAATGTAACGGATTTAACGGATAAAAAATAAAAAATAAGGAAGAAGATTGATGTTAAAATGCAATAATATCAATCTTTGAATTTATCAATCTTGCATACTCACATGAAAAATTCTAG
>JAYUGZ010000065.1:0-6117 GCA_043767465.1 Cyanobacteriota bacterium | reverse complement strand
CATATTGAAGTGTTGCAAGGGGTGGATGAGAGGGCGACTGTGGAGATTTTGCAGCGACAGTTGACTGATAAATTAGCTGATTTGCAGTGGATATCTCGGCGGGTTGAAGGTCATCTTTTTTTATTAACTCAATTGGTAGCTCTTAGCAAGGGAAGACCGGGATATTTGCGGAAGCATCCTGAATTGGTAACGAAGAATTTGGAACCGATATTGCAAGAACAAATGGCAAGGCAAAGTGCAGCGGGAAGAGATTTAGTCAGCCGGATGTGTGTTTTGCGAGTGCCGATAGATGTGAGGGGTTTAACTTTTTTGCGACTGTATACGGATGATTGGGAAGAAGAACAGCGTTTAATGATAGCAGCGCAGTCAAACAAGCCAGTTGAATTTAGTGATGAAGAAATCAGCGAGACAGAAAAGATTTTGAAACAATTAGTTGATGGATCTTTGGTGGTAAGTATATACGACGGTAATAAATGTGAAGATATCTACTCGATACACCGGTTGACAGCAGATTTTTTGCGAAAGGAATACCAATCATTACCAAGGTTGTTCAAAATGGTGGATTCCTTCGATCTATCTAGCATAAAATTTGAAAATTTTCAAGAGGCTAGCGATTTACAGATATTGGTTGAACCGATAATGTTTGCATTAAATATAGGTGATGAAAGAGAAAAATCTAAATTGGGAAATGTGTTGTTAAATTATGCTTTGCGATTGGGACAGGGAACTGTTATTGAAAATGCCATGATGCAGCATCCATCTATTATTGAAGATAACAATCAAGCAAGTGTTTTGTTAAGTATGGGTGGTGCTCATCGAGATTTGAGTAATTGGGATGAAGCGGAAAGGTGTTTTCAGCAGGCTTTAACTATCGCCCGAAAAGAAAATAATCAGAGTGACATTGCTACTTCATTAGGGATGTTGGGATATATTGAGCGAAATCGCGGCAATTGGGATGAAGCTGAGCGACTTTACCGGCAATGTTTGGCAATTGAAACAGATTTGGGCGATCGCCAAGGGATAGCAACTTCGATCGGCGGTCTGGGAGAAAATGAACTCGGTAGAGGCAATCTAGATGCAGCAGAACAACTGTTAACAGAAGCTTTAGACAAAATGCAAACACTGGGGATGACTTGGCATATTGCCGAAGTTAACTACTGTTTTGCCCGACTCCATCGCCAGCGCGGCAACACAGAAGTTGCTCAACAACATTATGATACAGCACATGGAATTTTTCAACAATTGGGAGCGGCGAAGGATGTGGAGAAAATCGAGAAAGAATGGCACAATTCTGATTAGAATAGGTATTTTGCGATTCCTTCTCACCGATTTTTTGCCATTCCAGCAAACATGGAAAATCTGGCTGCTATAATTACAATTGAATCCAGCCTTTGAGGAGGAGGTTCTATCAGCATCAAACATCCCACTGACTGGACTGACGAGGAAGTTTATCGAGAAGTTGGACAAATCACCTGTCAATTTGACATTCTCGAATGTGCTGAGTGTGCTAGAGCCGTAATTGGGTGGTTGCGCGAACAAGAAGTTGAGGGCAAGATTTTCAGACTGAGGACTCGATATGGTGAAGACTATATTCTCAGCGATCGTCTTGAACAACAGGGGATTACCGACTCTATCACAATCAACGGTCAACATTTTGCTGTAGAAGTTCGAGGAAAAGTCTTCGATAACCTTTCTTCACCAGGATTCTCGCGAGATGATTGGTTAAAAGACTTTCATTGTCACAGCGAGCAATTCGTTTTGATAGAATTAAATAATTTGTAAAAGTATCTGAAAATGAGTAACATTTTTGAACTCCTCGAAAAAATAGAACAGAAGCCAGGACTCTATATTGGTACAGCTTCTGTTACGGCGCTACGACAATTCCTAGTCGGGTACAAATTTGCTCGCCAGGAAATGGGAATTTTGCCAACTGAAGAAGAATTAGATTTTTACCAGGAATTCCAACCCTGGTTGCAAATCTACTTTTCCATTCAAACTGCCAATTCCTGGGACACAATTCTCCTGTTCAAGTCCGTTGAGGGAAAAGCTGCTTTTGCCTATTTCTTCCGACTTTTAGAGAAATTTCGCAACCGCGATAAAAGCCAGGACATTGACCCAATTTTGTTGAATCAGAGGGTGAAAGAAACCGAAAAAATTGCTTAAGCTTGAAATTATTCGCTGGACACGGCAGTGCCCTTGGACTACCCCGATATTAAGCAGGTGGCAGATTTGCCAGCAGGCTTTGTGCTAATTCTACAAACAGTTCTGCCTGGGCAATTAATTCATTAGCCTCCGCTTCTGGAATTGCTGGATCAATATTATAATCGCCCTGATTTCGTTGATTTTGAGCAGAAATTAAGTAACGGTGAAATTCCACCGGAACTCTGCCTGTGCGTGCAAAATCTCTACCGAATGCAGAAATCACAGCAGCATGACTGGAGAAACTTAAACCCTCACCCAACAAGAAAGCTTCGGCAACATAAAACATAGTGTAATAAGCTCGTGACGCTGCAAAGTCAGGAAGTGCATTAGCTGCTAACAACTTAGCTGCTCGCAAGCTTTCGCCAGCTTTTGTTAAAAGAGCAATTTGTTCTGGTATCAAATCGGTACTCCTTCTCTGCGAACATTTAGAAAGAAAGGACTTTTCTCTTGCTGAAAACGTGCTGCGGAGGCGAAAGCACTAGAAATTACTACAGTACGATCTAAGCACAAAGCGGCCACAAATTCACTGGTGCGAGCGATTTCTTTGCCAGCACTAACAGGTTCGTTCAAAACAACCAAAATATCAATATCAGAATCTGGTTTGGCGTCTCCTCTGGCTTGGGAACCATAGAGAATTAACTGCACAAGTCTGTCGCCGTACAAATCATTAAAGTAGTGGCGTAGTTCTGCTAAAATCTCCGGTAAATTCTCGTTCATAGTGTCAGTGTATTAAGTTATAGCGCCAAACAATACTATTATAATCCAATACGGTTTACTTAAGACAGATCCCCCCTAACCACCCTTAAAAAGGGGGGGGACAAGAAGCTCTTAAAGTCCCCCTTCTTAAGGGGGATTTAGGGGGATCTCCGGGCATAAATAGTGTTAAGTAAACCGTATTGTATTATAATCGGGCGGATGACAGCGCCATCTGATTTTTATTTAGATCTGGCTGAAACCCGCCGATTGTATCTTGAAAAAGGTAGTTAATCGCTCAACCGATAATTTTCTTAATCAAATCCAACTTACCTAAATATGGAGCATAGCGCCATTTTAAGTCAAATAAGAATGACTTTTGCAGCACGCTTTTTTGATGAGAAAAAGTATCAAAACTGGCTTTACCGTGATAGCTACCGATGCCGCTGTCGCCAACTCCGCCAAAAGGCAAAGTTGTGACTCCGACTTGCATAACCGTGTCGTTTATGCAAACTCCACCGGAAGAAGTTTCGCGCAAAACTCGCTCTTGTTTCTGCTGATCTTTCGAGAACAAATACAAAGCTAGGGGTTTGGGGCGGGCGTTGATTTGGGCGATCGCCTCTGAGAGCTCTTCATACTCCAAAACTGGCAAAATCGGCCCGAAAATCTCATCCTGCATCACTGGCGACTCCCAGGAAACCTTGTCAATTACCGTCGGCGCAATATATTTGTCTTCGACGTTGGTTTGGCCGCCCACGACAATTTCGCCATCTTTGATAAACTCTGCCAAACGTCCTAAATGATGCTGATTGATGATTCGGGAATAGTCGGGACTTTTCTGCGGATCGTCGCCGTAAAATTCGTGAATTGATGTTTTGATTGCTTGCATCAAAGCGGGCTTAACTTTTTTGTCAACTAACAGGTAATCGGGAGCGATACAAGTTTGACCTGCATTGATGAATTTGCCCCACGCAATGCGTCTTGCAGTATATTCAACTTGAATGTCTGAGTCTACAATGCAAGGACTTTTGCCGCCCAATTCTAATGTGACAGGTGTCAAGTGTTTGGCGGCGGCTTCCATGACTACTTTACCGATTTTTGTGCCTCCGGTAAAGAAGATGTGGTCGAATTTTTCGGCTAATAATTGTTGGCTGATTTCGACTCCTCCTTCGATGGCTGCGATGTAGGCGGGATCGAAGGCTGTGAGAATCATATCCGCGACAACTTTCGACGTGTGCGAGGCGATTTCTGAGGGTTTGAGGATGGCGCAGTTGCCGGCGGCGATCGCCCCGACTAAAGGTGATATCATGAGCTGAAACGGGTAATTCCAAGGCCCGATGATTAAAACTACGCCCAAAGGTTCCGGGTAAATGCGGGCTGAGGCGGGGAATTGATCGATCGATGTTGGCACTTTTTTGGGCTTGGCCCACGATTCAACGTTTTTGATGGCATAATTAACTTCTGCGATCGCAGCAATTTCAAAATAAGCCTCATACTCCGGCCTGTTCAAATCAGCCTTGACAGCATCGACAATCCGTGATTGATTGGAGACGATCGCACTTTTGAGATTCTTGAGTTGTTCGATCCGAAAATCCACATCTTTAGTTTTCCCAGTAGCAAAAAATTGTCGCTGCTGGCGGATAATATCGCTGACACTGAATACCATCTTTTGTCCTCTATCTATATACATAAATGTTACAATAAAAAAATGAAAATATCAAAAAGCAATTTTTTCTCTTCCTGCATATCATTACTTTGCTTGTTGGCAGTCACAAGCTGTAATTCTAGTTCTCAAAAACGAGTTGTTATTTGCTCGAAAGACTTTAGCGAGCAAGTCATTCTAGCGGAAATTATAGCTATTCACATCGAAGCCAAAACAGATATCAAAGTAGAACGCAAACTCAACCTCGGAGGCTCGCTTTGCCATCAATCCCTAGCAACAGGAAAAATCGACTTGTACGTCGAATATACGGGTACAGCTTTTACCAATCTTCTCAAGCAAAAGCCGATTTCTGACCCCAAAAAAGTCTTCGCTTACCTCAAACAAGAATATCCCAAACAGTTTAAAGCAGAATGGACCCAAGCGCTGGGATTTAACAACGGTTTTGCGATTATTGTGCGGGGAGACGATGCCAAAAAACTCAACTTGCAAACTCTCTCGCAACTAAGCAAAGCTGCACCAAAATTGCGCGCTGGTTTCGGCCCGGAATTCAAAGATAGAGAAGATGGATTTCCCGGTTTAGCTAAAACTTACGGAATTAAATTTGCTGGAGAACCGAAGGAGTTACTGTTAGGATTGCTTTATCAAGCGCTGCAACAAAAACAAGTAGATGTGATTGCTGGTAATACGACGGATGGTTTGATTCAAAGTTTGGGTTTAGTAGTCCTCAAAGATGATAAGAACTATTTCCCGCCCTACGAAGCTGTGCCGGTTGTGCGATCGCAAATTTTGGAGAAATACCCAGAATTGCGTCCAGTGCTGGCAGAATTGGGCGGCAAAATCTCGGAGGAAGATATGCGGAAACTCAACTATCAAGTTGATGGGAAACAGCAGGACGCTGCACAAGTGGCGCGGGAGTTTTTGCAGCAAAAGTTGGGCGATGCAAAGGCTGTCGCTCCCGCACAATAAAGGGTTTCATTCTTCTGCCTGTTTGCTGAAGAGTATTGTGATTAGGTATACTATTAGTTAGACTCATATAAATAAATGAAGGTATAAAGCTATGACAACTGTCAAAACTGCTATCTCATTGCCAGCATCTCTATTTGAACAAGCCGAAACATTAGCTGGCGAAATGCAAATTTCGCAGAGTTTTTTGATCGAAATAGCGCTTGAAGAATTTATCCGCCGCCGCGAAAATCAACAACTGTTAGAAAAAATTAATGCTGCTTGCGAAGCACCTCTCTCTGAAGAAGAACAAGTTTTGCTTCGCAAGATGAGTCGCTCTCATCGCAGGCTGGTGGAAGGCGAATGGTAATCTGGTAAGGTGCGCACTGCGCACCCTACATATACTTCTAGCGGATGTCGGCTTTAGCTTAATTTGCCAAGCTGCAAAACAGGAGCTTTTATTGCTTCAATCTGGGACTCGGCAACTTCAACGGTAATTGATTCAACATTAAAACCCTCTAAGCTATAACCGTCTTCTTGACCTTCCGGCATCGCGTAATGCCCAACAATAGTAGCTGTAGCACCTTTTTTGAGATTGTAATTGGGGATGTCTTCGC
>JAYUGZ010000064.1:0-6118 GCA_043767465.1 Cyanobacteriota bacterium | reverse complement strand
GCGAACTTCTAGAACCCATCGCCAGCCAATTTCGCAGTCTGGGAATTCCCGAACCGATTACCCATTGGGGACATCCGGTAATGATGGGGATCGTGGTTGTGGCAATGGGCAGTTTTGTCGGGTACACGGGATGGCAAGGACGTTTGGCTGCTGATAAAGATGTCGCGCTCAAAAGTCGCTCGGATCACCGCAAGCTTGCACCGTGGATGTTTCTGTTTCTAGCTTTAGGCTATACAGGCGGCTTGCTGTCGCTGGTAATGCAGCATCAGCCTGTGATGGAAAGCCCGCATTTTTGGACGGGTTCGACAGTGCTGGTTTTGCTGGCTGTTGGTAGCTTGATTTCGCTGACGGGTTTTGGGGGCAATAAGCTGGCCCTGCGCGCGGTTCATGCTTATTTGGGTACTACGGCTTTAGCACTTATGGTGTTGCACGCGGCTTTCGGTTTAAAATTGGGTTTGTCTATTTAAGCTAAGCTGTTGGGGATTTAAATTGGATATTCGGGGTGATGCTCAGAGCAACGCCCCACAAGAGTTTGATTATTTCTTGATATACAATTTAAATACTAGACCTCTTGCATAAATCTTTGATAGAGCCAGTCAACCGCAGATGTAAGGTAGATCAACGCAGATCAACGCAGATAATTTCAAGAATTGAGAGCGAATGAGTGCAATCTTATCTGCTGAATAGGTTGTCAAGGCGAATTTTCTTTCTATTTTTTGAGCTTAATTTGTTAGGTTTTGGAAAGTAAAATAAACTCTATTTTCGACAGTAAAAATTGCTAATCACATACTAATTAATGAATCAAGCAACGGGTGTCATTTTCTGTCTTGCATACATTGTAGGATTGATTTCTACAGGGGTTTCCTGGGGTAGATACGGGATACTTGCTGTGGGAATAGCGACTGCGTTCGCTATGCCTAAATTGTTGTTAAAGTATACTAGGAATTCTCTCAAAACCACTAAGAAAAGACGCAGCAGAACCAAAGAAAATGCTGTTGCAGAACCCTTTGAGGCGAGGGAAGAATTGAGTTTGCTCGACAGGCTGCCGAGAGCAAAATGGGTGTGGGCTGTGGCGGGTTTGACGGCATTTATCGCTAGCTTTTATTTGGCAGTGCGATCGCCCCAACCGACAATTAATGACATCAGCAAGTTGATTCCCGTTGGTGGAAATACTCAAGAAGTGGCGGTGACAGTTCGCGGTAGAGTTGCCAGTACGCCCCGATTAACTCGAAGTGGTCGATCGCAATTTTGGCTGGACACAGATTTAGTTAGCCAAATCAACGGCGGCGAAGCAGGAGTAGTCGTCAACCGCGAAGTATCCGGCAAACTCTACGTGACAGTGCCTCTGCTGCAAGCAACGGGCCTGTACGCCGACAATACGATCGCAGTTGTGGGCTCGCTGTACAAACCGCAGCCGCCGTCTAATCCGGGGGCGTTTGATTTTCGAGCATATTTAGCCCGAGAAGGGGCTTTTGCAGGGCTTAAAGGGCGTCAGATTGACTGGAAGAGAGAAAATGCGATCGCGGATGTCAATCGAGGTAACAACCAAGGGGCTGCTTTCTGGGAGTCAAGCTGGATGCAGCCATCGCAAATTCAAGCTATGCGACAGCGGATCGTGCGATCGCAACTATCGCAGTTAAATGTTCCCGAAGGGCCCTTGATAAGTGCGATCGCCCTGGGCAAACAAGCAGTAGATTTACCTTACAACATCCGCGACTCTTTTGTGCAAGCTGGATTGGCCCACGCGATCGCAGCTTCCGGCACTCAAGTCTCGATGGTTTTGGGTTTAGTGATAGCTTTAACCAGGCGTTTTTCCAAACAGTTACAATTTTGTTTTGGCGTCGGCGCTTTATTTTTGCTGGTGGGATTAACAGGCTTTGAAGCTTCAATCTGCCGCGCCGCTGTGATGGGATTTGGCACACTATTTGCTTTGCTGCTAAGTCGCGAAGTTAAGCCATTAGGATTGTTGTTAATCGCTGCTACTATTTTACTGCTAGTTAACCCTTTGTGGATTTGGGATTTAGGTTTTCAACTGAGTTTTTTAGCGACTTTGGGGTTAGTGGTGACAGCGCCGCCGCTGATGGCAAAGTTGGATTGGATGCCGCCTGCGATCGCTTCGATTGTTGTGGTTCCAATCGCCGCTTCAGTTTGGGTGCTGCCGCTGCTACTTTACGTTTTTAGTGTAGTATCACCTTACAGTATTTTAGTCAATATTATTGCGGCTCCTTTGCTGTGGATTTTGAGTATTGGGGGGATGATTAGCGCTTTAGCGGGATTGATTTTTCCGGCGGCTGGGAGTGTGTTAGCGCAACTGCTGGAATATCCGGCAAAAGGGTTAATTGCGATCGCCCAATATTTCTCGCAATTGCCCGGTAATTCGGTAGCTGTCGGCGCAGTATCGGTGTTTCAGCTAATCGCGCTTTACAGTTTAATCTGCTGGGTTTGGCTGGGGAAAGGAAGTTCGGCAACGGATTCTGTAGCGGATTTAACGGATGTCAGTTCGGCAACGAGCAATGTACGGGATTTAACGGATGTAACGGATAGAAGGAGGAAGCAGGAAACAAGAGGGAAGAGGGAAGTAGGAAGGAAGAAAAACCAGGGAAAGGGGAGAGGGAAGCAGGGGAAAAACAGAGTTGTTTCGCTGCCTAGTTTTTCTGCGGCTTGGATTTTACCGCTGGCGCTGGTTCTGGGAATTGCTATCATAGTTTTGCCAGCTTGGCACGTTCAAGCATCTTTGTTTCAAGTTACTTTGCTGGCGACATCTGACGAACCAGTTTTGGTAATTCAAGATCGGGGAAAAGTGGCGCTGATTAATAGTGGCGATGAAAATACTGTGAGGTTTACAGTGCTGCCTTTTTTGCAGCAGCAAGGAGTTAATTCTGTGAATTTTGCGATCGCCACTCACGGTCATTTAGGTTTGAGCGGCGGTTGGGGAAAATTACTAGAACGCTTGCCAATTAAAACATTTTATGATAATAACGCTCCCAAACAAATTCACCGCGCCAGCGATCGGGAATTCATGACGGCTGTACAATCTCGCCAAGGCGTTTACTTTCCTTTAGAAACAAACAGTACATTTAATCTGGGTTCGACGCGGTTGCAGTTGGTGAATGCGGAAATTCCGGTGGTAGAATTGCTGGTGGGCGATCGCACTTGGTTGCTCCTCGGTGAAATGACACCGGAAGCACAAAGTATTTTATCAAAGAGATTGGCAGCAACGGGAACATTAAAGCGGACACAAGTGCTGTTATGGTCGGGGAAAACCCTGACAGCCGAGTTGTTGGGCGCAGTTGGGCCGCAGGTGGCGATCGCCTCTGCTGACGAAATCGACCCAGAAACCGCAGCCCAACTGCGCCAAAGCAAAACCCAGATTTTCTGGACTGGGCGCGACGGAGCCCTTCAGTGGACGCCATCCGGGGGATTTAAGACTACTCTGGAATCTGAAGAAAATCAAACTTCTTTTCTTTAAAGATTTACAATGTGGCGCACTGTGCGGTAAGATACTTTTAGTTCGCATCTCAAATCAATTGGAGAGGTGGCAGAGCGGTTGAATGCGGTAGTCTCGAAAACTACTTTAGGGCGACCTAACGTGGGTTCAAATCCCACCCTCTCCGTTTAAAAATCTATTTTTAGGGAATTTTAAAACCTGGTTTCTTTAAGAAACCGGGTTTTTTAGCTGGTAGAAAAACTTAAAAAAATAGAACACCCAGAAATTCAACTTTTTTAAGTGCTACGGGGCTTCAAAGCGAAAAAGTTGTCGATCGACCTATAATGAGAATTGTTATCATTCGCAAATTGACAATTCTCATGCAAGCGAACTCAGAAACCACGCCGCCCCAAATTGATTTAGCTTTCATCGGTGCTGGGCCCCACGCCCTGACGCTCGCAGCACATATATTGAAAAAACGCAACTGCCTCCGGGATAAACTTTTAGCATTCGATCCGAGTGGCGAATGGCTGAGTCAGTGGCGGAGGCAATTTGCAGCATTAGAAATTGGGCATTTGCGATCGCCCGCAGTGCACCACCCAGATCCCAACCCTTACGAATTGCGGAGGTTTGCCGAAAATCGCTCCTCGGAATTGTTCCCCCCCTACGATTTACCCGGAAGTCGGTTATTTGAGGAATTCTGTGCTGATACAGTTAAAAAGTGGGAATTGGGCGATCGAGTGATCGAAGCAAAAGTTACCCGCATTCAGCCAAAATCCGGCCGTTTCCGCCTGTGGTTTGAAGACGGAAAAAGTACGATCGCCCGGCGAGTAATTGTCGCCGCCGGAAGTGGAAAACCGCATTTACCAGCGTGGGCCAATCAAATTCAAACACAGCATCCCGCCGAAAAAATTCGCCACTCCCATCAAGTAGATTTGCCAACTTTGCAATTGCAAGGAGAACAAATATTAATTGTCGGCGGCGGACTAACCAGCGGACATTTAGCAGTAGGAGCAATTGCCAAAGGAGCAAAAGTTCTGTTAATGACGAGGCGCTATTTCCAAGAAAAACTATTTGATGCCGAACCCGGTTGGCTGGGGCCAAAATACCTCAAAGGATTCCAGGCAGAACCAGATTGCCAGAAGCGTTGGGAAACCATTCAACAAGCTCGTAACGGTGGCTCGATGACACCTGCAATTATGACACAGTTGCGGAGGCTGTCCCACAGCGAAAAACTGACATTTCACGAACAGTGCGAAGTTATTGGTGTTCGGTGGGAAAATAACAGATGGACTGTTGATTGTAGCGGTGGAGAGACGTTATTTGTCGATCGAATTTGGCTAGCAACCGGCACCAAACTAGACATTGCAGCCGAACCTTTGTTCAAAGAAATGTTAGAAACGCATCCCATTGAAATAGTTAAAGGTTTGCCAGTTTTAGACAAACACCTGCGTTGGCCCGGATGCGAATTGTTTTTGACCGGCGGTTTAGCAGCGCTGCAAGTGGGCCCTGTCGCCAGAAACCTTTCGGGGGCGAGAATGGCCTGCGATCGCATTGTACCGGCGATCGTGAAATCCAGCGTTGCACTCTCGCCAGCATTGATTAGAACAACAGCTTAATTACTGTAACTTAACCGCAGCCCGCTGAATTGGCAGAACTTCATCCAGAGTCAATTCGCGATCGGCTGTCAGGTGACTAGAACAGCAAATTGTGCTGAAATAAAGAGGACGACCGACAACTTGAGAAAAATGCTGTTCCAAAAGTAAGCGAGAAGTAATATCGCCCAACAGTTCAGAGATATCCTTTGTCAATTGTTCAGTATCATCGCGGTGAGTAATTCTGAACCCAAAAGGCGTTTTGCCGTTAGCGCAGCCCTCGGAGAGGATCGACTTTTTAATTTCTGAATCAAACTCATCCTCTTTCCCCGCAACAAAAGCCAAAGCCTGATGTGTCAAAAAATTCCAAGCTTCAGGAAAAATCTCGCGGATCTTTTCTAGGGGATTTCCTGTTTCGTAAACCAAAGTAGCAGTTTTGCAATCCATGAATCAAACCTCGGGTAGTAGTAGTAGTTTGTCTGGACTGTATTTCAAGTTTTGACATTGATTATCATACTCATAATTAGCTACTAAATCAATAGCTTTGAATAGAGATAGACTTCCCGATGCCCGATGCCCAATGCCCAATGCCCAATGCCCTATGCCCAATGCCCTATGCCCAATGACCTGTTTGGCCAAAAACTATTTCCAATACCTGCGCCAGTAAAACAAATTTTCCCATAAATTCTGCATAAAACTATTGCTGCGGAAGCGCTGCGACTCCCAAACAGCAGCAGTTTGACCATTAATTGCCGAAAAACTCGACCAAATATAAGGAAGTTCCGCGATCGCCTCAACCTTCATTCCGTGACGCACAGCCAGGGCGATCGCATGAATCAACTCAGCAGCTTGCGGGCCCACAATACTCGCCCCCAAAATCTCCCCATTGCGGCGCCCGACAATCTTACAAAAACCACTTGTCTCACCACACATTTGAGCTCTTTCAATATTCTTAAAATATTCCCGACTAATAATAATATCATCTCCAAAACGACGCCTTGCTTGCGCTTCAGTTAAGCCAACCCTCGCCAACTGCGGATCTGAAAAAATCGCCCAAGGAATTCCGCGATAATCTATTTGAAACATCGGCAAAAAC
>JAYUGZ010000063.1:0-6118 GCA_043767465.1 Cyanobacteriota bacterium | reverse complement strand
TTTTTGCGCCTGCTTGAATTTTCGCTAATTCTGCTTGTTTAACTTTGACTTCTTTGTCGGTTTGTTGGAGGATTGCTTGGAGCCGATCGCGCGTATCGAGAACTGCTATGATTTGTCCTTGACTGACGCGATCGCCCTCTTCGACTTTCAACAGTTCAATTCTCGCGCCCTCCGACGCCGAAGGGGCAGACAATTTGATCACTTCCCCCTGCGGAGTCAACCTACCCAAAGCTGTGACGCTGTTGCGGGTGGAGGCGGGAGTTGCAGCAGTTGCAGCCGCCGCCTTTAACTCTTCGGCTTTTCTAATTTGAGATACTTGCCAAAAACCGACTCCTGTGGTAATGAGAGTGACGGCGATCGCTAAACCGATGATTCCGGGCCCAGGGGGTTTGAAAAATGATTTATCCTTGTCCCGTGATTCCTTGCCCATGACTTATAAAAGTAGGTGATTTCCTGATTACATTTTTTCACACCTACTATGGAGTATTGTAAACCCATCTCAGCTATTTAGGGCAATCAAACAGCACCTCAGTCATGTAATGTTCAGCCCAATCTTGACCGAAAGCTTTTTCAAGTATGCGGCGAGTTTTGTCGTTTTGCTGCTGCTGGGTGCAGTAGTACATTTGAGCAGCCAGAACTTTCTCCTCTTCAGCGGCCGAGACTGGAACTGATGCGACTGCTAGCTTGCAGTGAATTTCCATGTAAGATTCAACTATGTCCAGAAATCTGCTTTCTTCCTCGATCGAATCTGGCCGCACAAACAGGCAAAATTCCGAGAAAATATCGCCCCATTCAGGAATTTGACGGGGACAAGAAAACTGGTTAATCGGCAAAGTTTGCAGTTGGGTTCGGTAGGTTTCCGACAAAGTGCGGCTCGGATTGAGGGGAGAAAGGTCTGCGATCGCGGCGCTAACTTTGCCTTTGCCTGCTACGATATCCGTACCGAACATCGGCAAAGCGTAATTCGGTCTGGGAAACATCACGCAGTGCAGGATATCCAGCATTGGCCCGACTTTAGCAAGTTCGAGGTGTATTTTGCGGAACTGGGGCGTTTGATAGCAGCGGTTTTCAATGATCAGTTTTTCTCCTTCCAAGCGCCCTTCTACATATCCCAAGTCAGCGGGTAGGTGGTAGGGTTGGAGGTCGAGATAGCGATGCCATACTGCTTCCATCCGGTCTGCTAACTCGCGGATGAGATGGTGCTGTTGCTCGCGTAGGGAAGGCTGGGATATTTCTAACATTCCTATTTATCGGGCGATGGCTGAATAAAACCTGATTCTACGGTTGCAGGATGCAGGAAAAAAGGTAGATACTTTTAAGGATATCAGTAGATCGACGCGCGATCGAGCAAGTTTTACAGGAGATGAGTGTATGTTTGGTCTGGGATTGCCCGAAATGGGCATTATTGCGGTAGTCGCTCTTCTAATTTTCGGCCCCAAGAAAATTCCTGAGTTGGGTAATGCTTTGGGGAAAACGCTGCGGAGTTTTAAGGAAGGGGTTGGTCTAGGTGATGATGAATCGGCTGACAAGGAGAAGGAGAAGGAGGAAGAGGGCCAGCCGAAGGTGTAAATTAGGTTTGCTCGTTCGGACTTTAGTCCTTTCCAAATGCGGACTAAAGTCCTCATTACGAACCTATTCGGGAAATTTTCGTTCTCTAACTTCTAGGGAATAATCTTTGACAGCTTGGGTAATTGTGTCTCGCAAATTGGCGTAAGATTTTGCAAAAGGCGGTTGTTTTTCCGAAAGTCCCAACAAATCGGAAGTAACTAAAACTTGTCCGTCGCAGTGCGGGCCAGCCCCGATACCAATGGTGGGAATAGTTAATTTTTGGGTAATTTGAGCGGCTAAATCTGCGGGAATGTGTTCGAGGACGATCGCAAAAGCGCCGGCTTCTTCAAGAGCGATCGACTCTGCTATGATGCGATCGGCAGATTCAGCAGTTTTGCCTTGTTTTTTGTAACCGAGTTGGTGTACCGACTGCGGAGTCAAGCCAACGTGTCCCATCACCGGAATCCCAGCGGATGTTAGCTGCAAAACCGTGGCCGCCATTGCGGGATATCCGCCTTCCAATTTTACAGCTTGAGCGCCGGTTTCTTTCAAAACTCTCCCGGCTGAGTGCATCGCTTGCTGCGGACTTTCCTGATAGGTCAAAAACGGCAAATCGACAACAATTAATGCTTGTTTAACTCCGCGACGCACGGCTTTAGCGTGGTGCAGCATTTCATCGAGGGTGAGGGGGAGTGTTGTGTCGTAGCCCAAGACTGTCATGGCGAAGGAATCGCCGACTAGGATGATGTCAGTGCCTGCTTGGTCGAGTAGTTGGGCGATCGCATAATCATAAGCTGTCAGGGCGACAATTGACCGCCCTTGTTGTTTCCATTGAATTAATTGGTGAGTAGTGACTGACATTTTAGTTGACTTTTAGATAATTAGATAATTAGGCGGTTGGAAACCACATCTACACGAACAAAGTCCGCGCAACGCGAGACTAAAGAGATGGAAATTATCGAGATTTTATACACGAATATAGCTTTGCATTCCTTCCATCGGCAAAACAATCAACCGCTGATTTCTCAAGTCCGGTTCTAAACCCAAATCTTCGAGGGGAATTAAGCCGAGTAAAGGTTCTTCTCCTGCGGGAATTTCTACACAATCATATCGGCCTTCCCGTCCAGCCACGGCAAGACCAACATTTTTAAACAGACGAAATTGTCTGGCTCCTATTGCTGTATTTCCTTGAATTTCACCAACTAGGGTTAAGCTTAACTGAGCGATAATATCTGCTGGTAAACAGAGTCGAGTTGCGCCTGTATCTACTAGGACGTTATCGATGGTTACAGAGCGTATTTGCTCTGCGGGGATAAAGCCTCTTTCTGCTAGCATCTTGTCTACTTCATTGGTGACGGTTATTGTTGCGGTGACTCTTCCCATTTTTTTATCCTTTTGTTTTACTATAGAATGCTTAGCTCGCTTTTTAATTCAATTATATACAATTTAGGGTGCATATTGTACATTATTGATAGTAATTTAATTAGCATGGTAATACGATCGCATATCATAGTCCACAATTGGAAATAAACATATACCGTCGAATTGCTGACCATTCACTGGTGCTGATTTTATCGTTTTTGGGAATTGGCTGTCCCCTCCTTTGTGGATGGCGGCTGTAAAAAATTGTATCTGCGAGGCGATCGTAAGTTTGTTCGTAGGTTTCGCCGTTAATTGTCGTGAATTCCCATCCTGTCTCTCCCGGGGCTGGCCTAAAACAGACTTCTTGTACCGACTTGACTCGCGGATCGATCGCCTCGCGCAATCTCCGCCATTGATTGCTATATTCGCGATCGTCCGTTTGGAGTTTACGATTGTTTAACTGAGGATTAACCTTGTAGAATAAGAAATCTGTTAATTGATCGACGGCTTGTTCTCGCGATTCAGCTTTGGCTGGCTTGGGGCACAGGAGGAGAAGGGCAAGGGCGAAAATACAAACCATTGAAAATCTGGACACAAGTTTAATTGACAGCGACTTGATTCGCATAGCGATTTGGCCTTAATTCTTACTTCCAACCCAACCACCTTAACAAAGGCACAACTAAATAGTGACTGACTCCCAAACAAAGCCCGATCGCACTTCCCAACAAACCAAAAAATGCAATTGAGCCCCAAACCTGCAACCAGCCGAAGGAAGCACCAGACGACAGTGACAAAATCCCCAAAAAACTCCCAGGAAAAATGTTCAAAACATTCAAAAACAAAAACATTCCCGTCGAACAAGCAGCCACCACCAAAGCATGAACTAATTGATGGCTGCGCAAACCCATTCCCACAGTCAAAGAGGCGATCGCAAAAGCCCCTAAAATAATCCCCTGTACACCGCTAAAAGCAGTCGCTTCCATCCAACACAAACCCGCCAATAAATAGCCCTGAGCACCCATCAATCCCGATAGCCAATACTGTTTTTGCTGGCGAAAACTCCCCGCATCCGTCAAACCTACCGCAGTGCCCCAACCCGCAAACGCAAACAATAGCACTTCCGGCCCGACGGCAAAACTCATATGAGGAATTAATTGGTGCAAACCTTCATTCAAAAAAGTCGCAAATTCCGGGCCAATAGGCGAAGCATAAGCTAAAACCAAACCGCCGATCGCCCCCGCGCATCCACCAACGCCGCCGAGCACCATTTCCCAGCCCGTATCCAGAGAAGCTACCACGATTTGGGCGATCGCGCCGAACACCAAAACCGTCAAACTTGCCGTTTTTTGCGCCGTCGCCACCATCACTTGTCGGCAAAATTCCACAATAGCTTGACCGACTGGGGCGAGCGCAATTTTGCCATTACTCTTAGCATAAATCTCCTTTAAGCGCGATCGAACTTCCCCAGCATTTACCGGACGCTGCTGCACATTCGATCGCACCATATCATCCAACAAATTCGCAAAAGCCGGACTCACAGACACAATGTGCCGCCAGCGCAACTCCCCCGTCATCGGATCTTCAATTTCTGCCGGATACTTCCCCGTCAGCAAATGAATACAAGTCCGCCCCAGCGCATAAAAATCCGTCGCGGGCGCCACACCACCACCCACAATTTGTTCCGGCGGGCTGTACCCAGGCGAAATCAACCGCGTCGAGCTCGGAGAATCTTTCCCCATCGGTTCGCCACCGCCCATCTGTTTAACTCCCCCAAAGTCGATCGCCACCAACTGCAAACCGCCCAAACCCTTGTTAAGCAATACTTGTGGCGATTCTGGGTCTCGCAGCATCAAATTGCTCGGTTTAATGTCGCGGTGAATAATCTGACATCGATGCAACTCCTCTAAAATTTCCACAGCTTGACTCAGCCAACTAAACACCCATTCCTGCGGACATCCTTGAGGGTGCTCGTCGAGAACCTCTTCTAAATTTTTGCCGTGAATCTTTTCCATTACCAAACAAGGTAAGCGCCTCGCTGTGGCATTTCTATCGCTGCTTACTAAATTTTGGGTTTGCACATGAAAATAACCGTCCGGCTCGACTGTAGGCACACCAGGATGCCGCAAAAGTGCCAAAACCCAAGCTTCTTGCTCGAACAGTTTTACCGCTTTCGGGGAAGTCTCTAGCAACAATTTCAGAACGCGCTCGGTTTCAGTTTCTGTGTCCCAAACTGTGAAAATCGATGCAAAACCACCGGAACCGAGGCCTTGTAGAGGCACGTAGCGATTTTTTAGTCTCAGCGGAGTTCCGCAACTCTGACAAAAATTGTTGCCCCAAGTCTGAGGGTAAGGCCTTGGGCAATCTGGATTGATGCAGTGGACGGCTTTTGAAGAGGGATGGGGCACAACCAGAGTAGAAATGGGGCTAGATATGCTTAGTAGACTTACGCGCAGCTAACGCAGAAACCCGGTTTTAAGCTAGGTTAAATTGCTATAACGACGGATTTTGGTGTGAGAAACCAGGTTACGGCACAAGTCCTCTCCATATTATGTGCTATGCTGTCGATTTTTGAGTTTGCCCGTAGTGGCAGTCAGGGGATTTGGGATTTGGGATTTGGGATTGCTGCGTTAGTTCGCGATCGCACTTGCTACCTCAGAAACCCGGTTTCTTTGTAGATTTCTCGTTAATAAACGTAAATTTTTCGTAGAAACCGGGTTTCTCGCCCCCCCACGAGATTTGAGATTTTGGATTTGAGATTTTGGATTGCAGACTGAATTGCAGTTGAGATCGATCGCCCATCAATCTAGGTATTTATAACTAATTTCCCCTTCTCAATTCCCTATTCCCTATTCTGATTTTCCAGGATCAAATTCTTTACATAAACCTTATTTATCGGTTGTTCGGCTTGCTGCGAAATATCTTTCGCGCGATCGAACTTCCCCGCCCCCTCTGCGATCCCTAGCCTTTCCCCCTGCATCCTTCGTCGCTTGCATTTTATAAGATATGTTACAAATAATTGCCTAATGTAAAGTAAAATAAACAATACTTATGAGGATTAAAAGAATATTAAAATTTCAGAGTGTCCGTTTATTGGTATATTTTTAAGAGTCGGCCATCAGGCCCAAAAAATTAAGCGAATACTAGGAAGCGAGATATGGCTTACGCGCAAACCCAAACTCAATCAAAGGCTGGGTATAAAGCCGGAGTT